>JAHCKB010000124.1 GCA_026125985.1 Bradyrhizobium sp. | reverse complement strand
CCCTCATGCACCGTGCCGACCGCCTTGCCGTCGATGGGCGAGAGCACCGGACGACCTGAACGCGCGGTCTCCAGTTTGCCGCCGATCATTGGCGCGGCTAAGCCCGGCGTCACCGCGCCGGCAACGGCGCCGAGCAATTCATCGAGCGCGGCGCGGTCACCGAACTCGACGCCGCGCGAACCCTTGCGCGCGGGCTGATAGAGATCGCGCGGCATCGGCAGCCCCGGATGGCGCGCCGCGCTGGCGGAACGAACGATCTCGCGCGGCGGGACCACGAGCTGAGCGGGCGGAATGTCTGCGTCCGACACCTGCGCGACGAAGGAGGAATTCGCGCCATTCTCCAGCAGACGGCGCACCAGATAGGCGAGCAGATCCTTGTGGCTGCCGACCGGCGCATAGATGCGGCACGCGGCTTCGCGGTGCGCGTCGAGCAACGCCTCGTAGAGCGCCTCGCCCATCCCCTGCAGCCGCTGGAATTCGTACCCCTCGTAACCGCCGGCCATCTCCGCGACGGTCGCAACCGTCAGCGCGTTGTGGGTGGCAAATTGCGGGAAGATGCGCGGACGCAGTGCCAGCAGCTTTTTTGCGCAGGCGATGTAGTTCAGGTCGGTCATCGCCTTGCGGGCAAATACCGGATAGCCGTCGAGGCCGCGCTCCTGCGCGCGTTTGATCTCGGTGTCCCAATAGGCGCCCTTCACCAGCCGCAGCATCATGCGGCGGTCGCGCCGGTGCGCGATTTCGTTGACATAGTCGATCACCTCGCCCGCGCGCTTCTGGTAGGCCTGGATCGCAAGGCCGAAGCCGTTCCAGCCGGTGAGCGACGGCTCGGCAAACGCGGCGGCGATCACGTCGAGCGACAGCTCGAGCCGGTCTGCCTCCTCGGCATCGACGGTGAAATTGAGATCGAAGGCTTGCGCACGCCGGGCAAGGTCGATCAGCTTCGGCACCAGTTCGTTCATGACGCGTGCACGCGACACGGCTTCGAAGCGCGGATGCAGCGCCGACAGCTTCACCGAAATTCCGGGCCGGTCGGGCAGTGCGCTTGTGCCGGCCGCACGCCCAATGGCCTCGATCGCGCTCGCATAGGCATTGAAATAGCGCGTCGCATCGTCCGCCGTCCGCGCGCCTTCGCCGAGCATGTCGAAGGAATAGCGCGCGGGGTGCGCCGCGTGCGGTCGCGCCCGTTCCAGCGCCGCCTCGATGGTCTCGCCGAGCACGAAGTGGTTGCCCATCAGCCGCATTGCCTGCCGCGTGGCGGCGCGAACCGCGGGCGCGCCGAGCCGCTTGGTGAGGCGGCCGAGAGTCCCTTGCGGGGTTTCGCCCGGCTGGATCACGCGTGCGGAGACGCCGAGCGCCCAGGCGGATGCGTTGACCAGGAACGCGCTCGACTTCGTCTCGTGATGGATGAAGTCGCCCTGCGCGAGCTTGTCCTCGATGAACTGGTCGGCGGTGCGCGCGTCGGGCACGCGCAGCAGAGCTTCGGCCAGCACCATCAGCGCAAGCCCTTCACGGGTGGAGAGCGCGAATTCGCGCAGCATGTCCTCGACGCCGCCGAGCGCATCGTCATGGGCGCGGATCGCCTCGATCAGCCGTCGCGCCGCCTCGTCGATCCGCGCTTCCTGCGCGGGGGACAGCTTCGCCGTCGCGAGCAGTTCCTGCGCGATTCCGACATCGTCGGGCGCATAGGGCGCGCTGAACGGCGGAAGCGGCGATGAAGCTGATGGCATGACATCTCCTCGGTCGATCATCCACTTTCGGCGATGCTTCCGCAGCAATACAGGCAATATCGCACGCTTGCCTTGATTTCCTGACGGGATAAATCGCCGTAATCGAGCTGTGGCGCGACGGCTTCTGATGCGGTGCAAAGGGAGAACGTGGCCTTCGTGGCTCTCTACCTTACCTTTTCGTTAGGGTTGATTTCCCTCAAGCGCAGACAAGGCGGAACCTGCAATTTGAAGCGGCGTGGCTTGAAGAGGAGAGTCCGATGAAGCGTCTAGCATTCGCGGCGTTGCTTCTGGCAACCGCAAGTTCGTTGTCATTCGCGCAGTCGCCCAAGGGATCCCCCGGAATGGGTGGCCCGGGCATGATGGGCGGCCAGGGTGGCGGTCAAGGCATGATGGGTCCAGGCCGTGGCCCGGGCATGATGGGCGGTCAAGGCGGCGGCCAAGGCATGATGGGCGGCGGTATGATGAACGGCATGGGCGGCGGTATGCCCATGATGGGCATGATGCAGGGGATGGGAATGATGGGCTCGGGTGCCGGCGGTGGCATGGGTATGGGCTTGGGCATGGCGACCATCGACCGCGTCGAAGGCCGCATTGCCTTCCTGCACGCCGAGCTCAAGATTACCGATGCGCAGAGCACTGCGTGGAAGGCATTTGCCGATGCATTGCGCGCCAACGCCAAAAACCTCGGCGAAGTTCGCGCTTCGATGTCGGGGATGGACGCTCAGCAGAGCCTGGTCGAGCGCCTGGCGTTGCAGGAGAAATGGCTGGCTGCACGGCTCGAGGGTACGCGAACGATCAAAGCAGCGCTGACAAACCTGATCGGCGTCCTGTCCGACGAGCAGAAAAAGACCGCCGATGAACTGCTTGCTCCCCACATGGGCATGAGGGCGATGATGCAGCCCGGGCAGATGGGTGGGGGCATGATGAGACAGATGCGGTGACGTCCGCGCGCGCGACGGCGGGAAGAATCCTGCGCGGAAAATGAGGCTGCAGGCGGGTTCCGCGTTGGCAGCCATTAACGATTGCGCTACTGCTATGGAAAGTTCTCCAGGGGCAGTGCGGGGCCATGCGAGAGGCTGCGGGATCGAGAGGTTTGCGGTGGGCGCGCTCGGCTGCGCTTGCGGCGCTCGCGACGGCCTTTAGCGGGCCGGGCCTGGCCGGACCGCTGGAGATGAGCCGGGCCGTCGCCGAACTCTATGCAAGCGTCTCGATCTATCCGCCGTCGGCGACCTCGATGACCGTGTGCTACGGTTTCGTCTGCCGCCGTCGTCATATCCTCGACTTCACCGCGGGAGACCGCGCCGCGCTGACTGCGATCATGAAGGCCGGCCGCGCCAATGCCGTTGCCGAGCGTGCTGCGGTGCAGAAAGCCGTGATCTGGTTCGATCGGCGCATGGGCCCGATTCTCGGCACCAACAAGCGCGTGGCGAAGGCGGATTTCCGGTTTCGCGACGATGCGCATAATTACGATTGCTGGGACACCACCCGCAACACCACGAGCCTGCTGCTGGTGATGCAGCAGTGGGGGCTGCTGAAGTTCCACAGCATCGGCGATCCGAAGTTTCGCGGTTATTCGCTGGTGCTGCAGACGCCACACAACACCGCCGTTCTGGTGGATCGCGCCACCAAGGTGGAATGGGTCGTCGACCTCTGGCCGCGCGGCTACCTGCAGCCGCCCGACGTCATGACCGTTGCGAAATGGGTGACGGAAAACTAGGGCCGGATCCCGGCCGGCCAAGGCGCGAGCGCTGAGCGGACACCTTGTCCTTGCGAGCGATCATGCTCGCACAAAACACACATGCGGCCGGGGGCAGATGTCCCTCCGGTCGTGCTCGCTGGCATTGCAATGGGCTGGAAACGGCAAGCCTCCGGGCTCGCCGCACCGCATCGTAATCGACTAGACTTTAAGGTTTTCGGCTGAGGTCTTGCCGCGATTGGCAACCTCTTCGTATTCCACCGACTGTCCCTCGTTGAGGGTGGTCAGTCCGGCCTTCTGAACTGCCGAGATGTGAACAAAAATGTCCTTGCCGCCCGTGCTGGGCTGGATGAATCCATACCCCTTGGTTGGGTTGAACCACTTGACCGTACCTTTAGGCATTCACGTCGTCTCCGCGGAATCGACAAAATAAAACGAACCGCCGGTCCCCGCACTCACCGGCAGGCTCGTAAACGCAGGATACGCGGGTTATTGCCGGCTTGGTAGCGCAAATGGTGCCACGCCTTTCGGCAAAATCGCCCTTTTTTGTCACGCAAAACCAAGTTTTCGCGAAATTTGCGGCAATTTGAGTTCCTACTTTTGTCGAATTCGCAGCAATCCGCGGCTCTTTCGTGTGGCACAAGCGCAGGGGTTTTGGCGGCCGTATGGGCAAAGTCCCACCCGCCCTGTCGCCTGCGATCGCCGCTGTGGCTAGCCCCGGCCGCATGGCGGCCGGGGCTTGCTCCGTTGCGCCGCTCAGTAGACGCAGACGTTGACGGTGCGCCAGCGGTAGCCGAACGGCGTCGGCACCAAGCGCTGCCGATAGCAGCCGACATAGCCGGCGCTGACGAAGCCGACGCCGAAGCCGGGGTGCCAGTGGTGGTGGAAATGCGGCTTCGGCCAGATCATCGGGCTGGCCGAAGCTGCGGTCGGAGACAGCGCGATGACGCCGAGCGAAGCGGCGGCTACGAGGGCGAGGGTCACTTTGCGAAACATGTCTTACTCCTTTGCATTGCGCCGTGGCGCGGGTTCGAATTCACCCCATGCCGATCGGTCGCGTGCCCGGAGAACACGGTTCGAGAAAGTCGTATTACGGTTTGCTCAGCTTGCTGAACGCAGGTTCAGAAAGCGACGCTACGATTGGTAAATTCACGCCGTGACAACCGGTTCGTCGGCGACGAGCGCCGACAATGTTCGCGCATCTGTGACGGAGCGCACGATCATCGGCTCGTTGCGGCCTCGTATCGTCACTTCCTGCTGCGGCAGCGCATCGGCGGCAAGCCCTGCGGTGGCGCGCACCTCGTCGGAGATGACGACCTCGCATGACAGCGCCTTCGTCATGTCCTGAAGCCGCGCGGCGACGTTGACGGGATCGCCGAGCGCGGTGAACACCATGTGGTCGCGATAGCCGATGTCGCCGACGATGACTTCTCCGCCGTGAATGCCGATGCCGAAGCGGATCGGCTCGCGCAGGTCGTGGCTGAGGAATTTGTTGAGCTCGTCGACATTGACCGCAATCATGGCGGCTGCGCGCAGCGCCTGGCGGCAGGCCTCGCGCCGGCTGACCGCAAGCCCGAACAGCGCCAGCATGCCGTCGCCGACGAACTGGTTCGGCCGCCCGCCGCTGTCCAGCACCGCAGCCGATACCGCGCCGAGGAAACGGTTGACGATGAAAACGGTGTCGAACGGCAGGCGTTTCTCCGCCATCTTGGTCGAACCGCGCATGTCCACGAACATGCTGATCAGGTAGCGCTCCTGGCCGATTCGCGTCGGATTGCCGTCATGGTCGTCGGCGGAGACCGTATGCGGCAGGAAGAGCTGAAAAAACGAGAGATCGGCGTTCGGGCGCAACTGGCAGGCCAGGCGGATCGAGGGATCGTCGGTGCCGACACGGTGCAGCACGAAGGCCTCGCGTTGGGTGGGCACCGGCAAGGCGCTGCAATCGCCGATGATGCGGATCCGGCAGGTGGAGCAGCGCGCGCGGCCGCCGCAGACGGAAGCATGCGGTACGCTGCCGCGCAGGCTCGCTTCCAGCACG
Organism: Bradyrhizobium sp.; assembly: GCA_026125985.1. Taxonomy (GTDB): domain Bacteria; phylum Pseudomonadota; class Alphaproteobacteria; order Rhizobiales; family Xanthobacteraceae; genus Bradyrhizobium. The sequence goes on along the minus strand of JAHCKB010000124.1, from coordinate 6,919 downwards.
GTCAATCCCTTCGGCACCCGCACGGTGCGGCCATTGCCGTAGGACAGGCTGATCATGCCGCCGCGCCGCTCGTGCAAGGCGCGCGCCCCCCTCGCCAGCAGCGCCAGCGCGATCAATCCGAGATAGGCCATCAGCGAATATTCGACCGCGATGTTGATCGCGTCGTGCTGCGCCTTGGTGCCGATCTTGTCGCGGGAGAGGTTCTCGGCGCGCCATTCGACACTGTCGTTGTCGACGACGATCCGCCCGCCCTGATAGACGCCGAGCAGGGCGAATGTGGGCAGCAGCACGGCGGCCGCAAGCAGAAGAGGCGCCGCGCGCTTGTAGAAGGGTTTCATCCGCAGCCACATCTGCAGGCCGATGCAGCCGTGAGTCCATGCGGCCAGGATGGCGGCGACCAGACCCCAGATGCGCCATGCCGGCCACGAGATGAAGTAGGTGAACAGGACCTGCGGATAGAGCAACTCGGTGCCATGCAGCGTGTAGGCGAGCCTTACGCCGAGCACATGCGTAATGACCAGCACCGGAACCGACAATCCGAGGACGAGTTGCAAGAGCTCCATCGTCTTCCAGCGGAACTGCCGGCGCTCATACAGCGCCCAGATGCCGAGCGCCACATGGACGATGCCGGCGCCGTAGAACAGGACCGATACCGGCAGGAATTGCCAGAACGCGGTGTGCCACCGCACCCCATCCCCCATCGCCTCCAGCGAGATGTTGCCAAGGGCGTGGTTGAGGAAATGACTGACCAGATAGGCGAACAGAATGCTGCCGCTGACGAGACGGACCTGCCGCAGCCCGACGCCGCGGGCCAATTTCCTGATCTGCCTCGGCGAAGATGTGGTCGTGCCATCCATGCGGTGAATTCTACGGATGATTCCGCGGCAATTGAAGCCCCGCTTCGGTCATCTGCTGCCGGTCGCAATGCCTTGACACCCCCCGGGGCAGTCGAGGAGAAAGCGCCGTGACGATAACCCCGCCCGATCCCGCGAGCCACCGGCCGCCGCATTCCCTGCAGCGTCAGTGGATAGCCGTTGCAGCGCTGATTGCGGCCATGACGGCGATGCGGATCGTCTACGCCTGCGCGCTCGATCTGCGTACGGATGAAGCCTATTACTGGACCTGGTCGAAGGAGGGCGTGCTGTCCTTTCTCGACCATCCGCCCATGATCGCCTGGTTCATCCGCCTCGGCACCGCCCTTTTCGGCGACACCGCGCTCGGCGTTCGCATTGCCGGTATTGTGGCGATGCTGGTGACGCAACTGCTGCTCGCCGACATCGTCCGCCGCGTGACGCATGATTTCCGTGCCGTCGTGTTTGCGCTGCTGATGCCGGAGGCCGCGCTCTATTACGGGCTGTTGATGGCCAAGGTGGCGCCCGATACGGCGCTGATCCCGTTTGCCGTGGCGATGCTTTGGTCGCTGGTGCGGCTCAACGAGAGCGGCGACGGACGGTGGTGGCTGGCGGCCGGTCTGTTTGCCGGGCTGGCGCTGCTGTCGAAATTCACCGCCATCATGCTGCTGCCGGCCGTGGCGGCGTTCATGCTGGTGCCGGACTGGCGCATGCGCTGGCTACGCAGTCCCTATCCCTGGGCGGCGGCGTTGATTGCAGTCGTCGTGTTCTCGCCGGTGCTGATCTGGAATTATCAGCACGACTGGGCCTCATTCCGCTTCCAGTTCGTGCGCGCGGTCGCCACCCATCCGCTGTCGTTGCGCACCGTCGGCGAATTCTTCGGCCTGCAGTTCGGTCTCGTCGGCTTCGTGCTGCTGCCGGTGGCGATCTCGGGCGTGGCAATGACGGCATGGCGCGGCTATCGCAGCCGCGAGCCGGTTGCGATCCTGTTGTCGACCGCCGTGATCGTGCCGTTCGGCTATTTCTTCTGGAAATCGCTGACGCTTCGCGTTGGCGATACCTGGCCGATGTTTCTGTGGCCGGCCGGCTTTGCCGCCACCGCCATCAACGCCACGATGCTGGCGCGGGAGAAATTTCCGGGCTGGGTGGTGAAGTCTACCGCCGGCTGGATCCGGACTGCGATTGCGACCGGCATCGCCTTTGTCGTCGCGGTCTTCCTCTATTATGTCGCGGCGCCCTGGAATTTCATCGGCCGCACCGATCCGGTCGGCGGCGAGGCGGGCTACGAGCAGGTTGCCGCGCGGGCGCGGGAACAGTTGAAGAAGACCGGCGCGACGTGGATTGCGACCACGGATTACCGCACCTATGCGATGCTGCGCTGGCACTTCAACGGAGAGGTCCCGGTGATCCAGGTCAACGAGCGCGGCCGGTTCCAGGGATTTGCCGATCCCGGCACGGACCGGGTTGCCGGCCATGCTGGCCTCTATGTCGCGCGCGAGCCGGACAACCGCTTGCCCTTGTGGGATGCGACGCCGGCGGTGCGAACCCCGCTGGAACGCGTCGAACGAAGCTGGCGCGGCGTGGTGATGGACACCTACGCGCTGGAGAAGCTCACCGGCTGGACGCCGCAGCTTTCGCCGCCGCCGGAGTCGCTCTTCTTCCGCTGGCGCGTGCTGGCCTAATCTTCCTTGTCGTCGCGTTTGCGTAGCAGGTCGCCGGCAAGATCGGTCAGCGCCGGCCGCGGCAGCGCCGTGAACGGCAGGGGACGCGTCACGTCGATGGCGGCAAGGCCGAGCCGTGCGGTGAGCAATCCATTGAGCACGCCTTCGCCGAGCCGCTGCGAGAGCTTGGCGGCAATGCCATGGCCCAGCATCTGCTGCAGCAGGGTATCGCCCGCAGCCATACCGCCGGTGATGGCGAGATGGGCAATGACGTGGCGCAGCAGGCTGAGCATGCCGAGCGTGCCGGGCCTGCCGCCATAGAGCCGGGCGAGCTGCCGGATCATCTTCATCGCCGCCACGAACACGAACAGCACGTCGAACAGCGCACGCGGACTGACCGCGGTGACCACCGAAACGCGCTGCGCCGCCGTCGAGACGATGCGGCGCGCTTCCTGGTCGAGCGGCGTCATCAGCTCGCGCTCGGCCAGGCGGATCATGTCGGCGCCGTCGATGATGTCGCCGGCATGTTTCGTCAGTGCCGCGCGGGCGCGCGCCAGATGCGGGTTCTGGTGTGCAAGCCTGACGAGGTCGCCGACGATCGCGCGGCTCTCGGCGCGGTCGTCGCTGACCAGCACGGCTGCTGCGCGTGCATGCAGTTTCTCGATGGCCGCCAGCCGCATCAGACCGAACACCTCGCGCCCCGTCACCGCCGCCAGCGCCAGCCCTGCCGCTGCGGCCAGGCCGAGACCGAGATAGCCGAGGCTTTCGCTGCGCGCGAACAGATCCTCGATCAGTTGGACGATGCCGAGGCCCGCCCCGAGCAGGATGAGCCCGGCGGTCGCGGCCCAGAACATCGTGCCCCAGCGGACGCGGCGGCGCGTCGGCATTGCCGGCGCCTCGACAGGCACCGGCAGTTGCGCCGGCTCCGGCTCCGGCGTGATGCGTACCGTGCCGCGAGTCAAGTGTCCGGGCTCGTCCGCATCCACCACGACCACATTGGCGTCGTCGAGCTTGAAGGTCGCGGGCTTGCGCGTTTTCTCGCTCATTGCAATCGGTCTCCGATCAGGAACTGCAGCGCGCGGTCGAGGCGGATGTGGGGCAGGGCGGGCTCGGCGGCGCCTTCGCGCTCGAGCTGCGGCGGGCGGAAACGCAGGAAGCGAAAGTCCGCCTTCTCCGACGGCGCGCTGGAGAGGCCGCGAAAGCTTTCGCCCGTGAACAGCGCCTCGGGGTCGGCAGGCAGGTCGCCCGGAAAGGTCGCCACCTCCGTCTCGCCGTCGAAGAACTCGCCGTTGGCGCTCTCGCCGGCTGCTGGCGTGCCGAGGATCGATGGCAGCTTGTCGCGGCCGCGGGCAACCGTCGCTTCGCGCGTGGCACGCACCGCCGCGAGCGCCACCACGTCGATCGCAGCATCCTGGTGCTCGGCGCGCTCGGCCGCGCGGGCCACGATGCGGCGCAGGATCGCTTCCAGTCGGTCATGGCTGTAATGATGCAGATGGTCGGCCTTGGTGGCGGCAAAGAGGATTCGGTCGATGCGCGGCCGGAACAGGCTCGAGAAGAAGGTCGAGCGGCCGATGCGGAAACAGTCGAGGATGCCCGCAAGCGCGGCCTCCAGATCGTGTAACGCCTCGGGTCCGGAGTTGAACGCGGCGAGTGCATCGACCAGTACGATCTGGCGGTCGAGCCGTGCGAAATGATCCCGGAAGAACGGCCGCACCACGACGTCCTTGTAGGCCTCGTAGCGTCGCACCATCATCGCCCACAGCGATCCCTCGGGCGCGCTGCCGCCCGCGGGCACGTCGAGCGGCGCAAAGGTCAGCGCCGGCGAGTTGGCGAGATTGCCGGGCATCAGGAAGCGGCCGGGCGGCAGCAGGCTCATGGCAAAGCGCTCGTCGCGGCAGGCACGCAGATAATCGGTAAACAGGCGCGCCGACGTCAGCGCCGCCTGCTCGTCTGCGCGGGATTCCGCCGTCAGCGTCGCCAGATGCGCGTGCCACGGTGCGGCCAATTCCTGCCGCGGCCCCTCGCGCGACAACGCGAGACTCTCTGCCGACCATTGCTCGAAGCTCTTGTCGAGCAGCGGCAGGTCGAGCAGCCACTCGCCGGGATAGTCCACGATGTCGAGGGTGAGGCTGCGATCCGCGCCGTTCTGCCGCTGATAGTCGATGACGAGCCGGAGCTCGCTGATATCGGTGGTCGAGTTCGGCCAGCGCCGCTCGGACACCAGCGTGCGGACATGGTTCTCGTAGTCGAAGCGCGGCACGGCATCGTCCGGCTGCGGTTCCAGATGCGCTCGCGCGATCCGCCCGCTGGCATAGGCTTCGAACACCGGAAAGCGGCCGCCGCGCGTCAGCCCGTGGATCAGCGCGGTGATGAACACGGTCTTGCCGGCCCGCGACAGCCCGGTGACGCCGAGCCGGACCGTGGGATTGAACAGGCCGTCGCCATAGTCCCACAGCGCCCGCGCGGACAGCCGCGCCTCTTCGATAATGTCCTGGAAACTGGGAGGCATGCGGCGGCGTCGAGATCCGGCGAGAGGAGGGGGGAAATCCGTAAAACTACCATCGCAAAAGGTGGCGATTGGCATGCCAAAATCAAGCGCCATGGTTTTGACGAGATTTGACTGGGGTCGTGAACCCTTCGTTGACCGGAGATACCCCATCATCTACCGATCTGGAAGCTGAGTAGACTGTGGCATGACTGTTTTTCGACTGAAGCAACTGGCCTCGACATCGTTCCATGCGGCGGCCGACGCCATGCACTGGAACTACGACCGTGCCGAGCTGATCGCCGACGGCGTCGTCCACATCGTCGGCGTCTGCTTCGGTCTGGTCGCTGCCACCGCCCTGATCGTGCTCGCCTCCGTCTATGCGTCGCCTCTCGATATCGTGGTGTCCGCCATCTACGTTGCGGGTCTGCTGGCGATGCTCGGCTTTTCCGCCACCTACAATATGTGGCCGGTCTCGCGCGCCAAATGGGTGCTGCGGCGGTTCGACCATTCCGCGATCTATGTGCTGATCGCCGCAACCTATACGCCCTTCATCATGCAGGTGAGGGAAAGCGCGCTGGCCGTCGTGCTGCTGATCGGCGTGTGGTGCGCCGCGATTGCCGGCATCGTGCTGAAACTGAAATATCCCGGCCGGTTCGACCGGCTGGCGGTCGGCCTTTACCTCGCCATGGGCTGGAGCGGCATGATGCTCTACGACGCCGTGGTGAACGCATTGCCGGCGCTGGCGCTGGGCTTCATCGTCGCGGGCGGGATGCTCTACACGTTCGGCGTCGTGTTCCATGCCTGGCAGCGGCTGCGCTTCCAGAATGCGATCTGGCACGGCTTCGTGCTGTCCGGCGCGGCCTGCCATTACACGGCCGTGCTCGACATCGTGCTGAAGTAAGCGGTAAAAACAGCGACAACGATAAAACGGGGAGGGTGCCATGCAGGTGGCCGGCAAGGTCGTGGTGGTCACGGGCGGTGGTAACGGCATCGGGCGGGCCATGTGCGAGGCCTTCCATCGCGCAGGCGCAGCCAAGGTGGTGGTTGCCGACATCGATCCCAACGCCGCGCGTGCGGTGGCCGGCACCATCGATGGCGCCGCCTTCAAATGCGACGTCGGCAAGGAAAAAGACATCCTCCATGTCATCGAGGAAACCGAGCGCCAGTTCGGGCCGATCGCGCTGTTCTGCTCGAATGCCGGCATCGGCGGCGGCTTCGATCCGATGTCGGTCAATGCCGGCGGGGATTCCGACGAGCCATGGCAGCGGAGCTGGGCCATCCACGTCATGGCGCATGTCTACGCTGCACGGCATCTGGTGCCGCGCTACAAGGCGCGCGGCGGCGGCTATTTCCTCAACACGATTTCGGCGGCGGGCCTGTTGTCGCAGGTCGGCAGCCCCGCCTATTCCGCCACCAAGCACGGTGCCGTGGGCTTTGCCGAGAACCTCGCGATCTCGCACAAGGCCGACAACATCAGGGTTTCCATTCTCTGCCCGCAGGGTGTCGACACCAACATGCTGCGTTCGATCCCGAAGGGTCCGCAGTCCGGCGACGGCGACCTTTCGCCGGAGCAGGTGGCTCGGGACGTGCTCGCGGGCCTCGAGCAGGAGACGTTCGTGATCCTGCCGCACCCGCAGGTGCTCGGCTACATGCGCAAGAAGACCGAGAATTACGACCGCTGGATATCGGGCATGGCCAAGATCCAGGCGAAGATGCGAGAGGCCTACGGGAAGTGACCGGCGTCATTCCGGGGCGCGCGCAAGAGGGCCCGGAAGCCCGATATTGCAGCGCGGTCTCGTCCGCGACAGTCCGCCACGCTTTCGGACGAAAGAAGATGCGCGCCCGCTTGTTGCCACATTCAGGCAAGTCAATGCTGTTTTGGGACTTTCTGGACTCGACGCCAACCGCTGCTCCGGTGC
>JAHCKB010000123.1 GCA_026125985.1 Bradyrhizobium sp. | reverse complement strand
ACTGATAGATGCCCGCGAAGAGAAACAGCCACGACAGCAGCCGCGCCTCGACCGAACACCGATTCCTGAAGAAGCGCAGTTCGAGTGCCACGAATGCGAGAATGTAGACCATGCCGGGAATGCTCTCCGGCATGGCCAAGTTCTGATAGTAGGACTGCCACTCCGTGATGTAGGCCTGCACAAAATGGCCCAGCGTGGCCGCCGAGCCCGTGTAGATGTGCCAGCCGAGCGGATTGACGAAGGTTGCAGCCAGGCAGCCGAAGCCGGCGAAAGCGAATATCCTCACGCCGGGCCAGTCGCGCCTGAGCAGGGCCATGCCGCCAAAGACCCCGATCACGAAGACGCCGATCAGAAAGCCGCCGTGCAGATTGGCCCAAAGCAGCATGATCGCGGGCAACCAGTACCATCGTGTCCGCTTCAGGCACTCGCCGTAGAAGATGACGGCAAACAGCATGGTCGCCGTGTTCGGCGAAGCCGCAAGATAGATATTCGGCGCCGCCGCAAAGGCCGGGTACAGCAGGCAGGCGAAGAAAACGGCAATGCCGACGGCAGCCACGGAGGCGCCGGCGCTAAGACAGACCGATGCAAGATAGCCGACGATGACGGCGCCGCATGCGACCACCAGAACAACGATGCCGCCGAAGCCTCCGTACTGAAACACGACGCTGGCGATCACGTCCCACAGCCAGGAAAGATTGAACCACTGCCGGTCCGCTGACGTGAATGACCATGGATCGTGTACGGGAACGTTGCCCCGATCGCGGATGACGTCGCCGGCTGCGATGTGCCATCCCAGATCATAATGGCCGAGCAGCAGCGAGCCGTTGGAGACGTAATACACGCAGGCGAACGTGATCAGGAACAGATGGAGTCCGGACTGCTGCAGGCGCGACATGATCGTGCCGGGTCCGCTGTCGAAGCCGGATCCGCTCCAGGCGGCCTGCGCGTCCATCTGTCAGCCCTCGCGACCGAAGCGGACCCGTCGCGGGCGCCGCATGCCTTTGGGTCCGCATGGCGGGGTGCGGACCCTCGCTGCCTTAGCGCGGTGAATCTAACGTTGCGTTTAAATCCGGCCGGACGATCCGGCGATATCCAGCGAGAGGCGTTCCTGCCTAACGAATCCTTGCGTGGAAGGGTGGATTTGTCGCGCCGGCGCGGACGAAACCGGGCCTCAGGCCGTCGCCGGGCCACGATCGCCGGCCGGCAGCTATGCCGCCTGCAGCATCGTGCGCGCGAAGGCCGGATAGGTCTCGGCGAGTTCGCGCATGACCCGTCCACGCAGCAGCTCAAGCGTCTGGGCGTCGGGCAGGGGCGTCGCCGGGACCACCGGCGGCTCGACATAGTCGAAACCGGTCTGGCTGCGGACGTCGGAGGACGAATAACCCGGATGCACCGATCGCAGCGCAAAGCCGCCGCGGCTGCGGTCAAAGTCGAACAGCGCCATGTTGGTGAGCAGCGCATAGGGACCGCCGCGACGCTTTACCTCGGGCGTGGTCGCAGCGGCGCTGACGAAATCGACCTTGGGTACGAAGACCCGCGGCGAATGTTCCTCGCGAAAAAGGATCACGCGCGGCACGAGGTGATAGAGATAGGCCGAGCCGAACGAGCCCGGCCAGCGCACGTCGGACTTCGGATAAGCACCGGTCCCGACCAGATTGATGTTTCCCGCGCCGTCGATCTGGCCGCCGCCGAGGAAAAAGGCATCGACCCGGCCTTGTGCAGCACAGTCGAACAGCTCGATCGCGCCGTTGGTGAAGAAGTTGTGCTCCTGCGAGCCCAGGATCGAAATGCGAACCGGCGGCTTGCCCTCAAGCTCGCTGCGGGCGCGCAACAGCATGGCGCCTGCGGCCGGGATCGGTGACGAGGCGCCGACTGCGACATGGCGGATTCCATCCAGCAGGCCGGCAACGACGTTGATCAGAAGCTCACGGCGCTCACGCTCTGCGGCCATGGCTTATGCCACCTTCCTGCGCTGGGAGAGGAAGCCGGAGAGATAGGCGCGAAAGCCCTCCTCGCTGCGGGCCATGGAGGCGTAGCGGGCCACCTCGGCATCGTCACCGGGATATTCGTCCCACAGCGGCAGCGGCCAGGCGCCACGCGGCGCTACCGCGACCTTGTCGACATAAAGCGAAGGCAGCACGCCGGCCGCGGAATCCTCGGTCTCCATGAGATTGCGATCGACGATGCGCTCCACGGTGACGAAGGTCCGCCTGGCTGCGTAGGCCATCCCCGCCAGCTCGCGATGCCGTCCGATTCTGATATTGCCGGCGCGGTCGGCCTCGGGCGCATGGAAGAGGGCGACGTCGGGCGTGATCGCCGGTACCACCACCACCTTGCCGGGCTCGCCCGTAGGGCTGTCGATCACCTTCCAGTCCGGGCGCACCTGCAAGAGGTCACTGCCGACGATGCCGGCAATCGGCATGAACGGCACGCCCCTCTGCGCGGCGAGCAGGCCGGCCAGGATCGCGGGGCAGGTGGAATCGCGCAAGCCGAAGGCGCCGGCGCGGACGGCGGCGTTGAAGCGCGGCGCGCCGCCGGCCTCGCCCAGCGAGATGGCGCTGGTCTCGATCTCGCCGATTGCGCCGGCGCCGATCAGGAGATCGGCCTGCATGCCGCTCACCGGAACGCAGATCAACCTCATATCGCGGGCGCCGGCTTCGATCAGTGCGGCGGTCGCCGCCATCGACACGCCAACCACCGGAACAGCAAGCGATTGACCGGGCGCGACGTCGGCCGCCAGCGCCTCGAGCGAAACGATCTCCGTCATCGGACGTCCTCCGGGAATCCCCTATTTTGTCCAGTGTAGCAGCACCAGGCAAATAGGGTAGCCGTGAGATGCAAGTGCGGGCCGCGCAGCAGAGGTGCGGTTCAGACATGGCGCGAGACTGGCGATCAGCGGAACAGCGCGTCGATCCTCTCTGCGCCGAGGCCGACCTTGATGTAATGTGCGCGACACAACGCGATATAGTCATGAACGTCGAAATGGCCGGCGGAAGCGCCGTTCTCGTCGAGCCAGATAAGGGGGCCGGTGACGATGAAGAATACCTTCATCGGATCCTTGTGCTCATAGGCGACGAGGGTGTGGCCCTCGCCCGGCGACTCGTAGACGAAATCGCCGGCGGTCGCTGTCCAGTCGTGCTCGAGATAACCCCATTTGCCTGAGATCGTGTAGGCGAAAACCTCGTGCGGGTGATAGTGCCGGTTCACGAGACCTGCGCCCTTCGCCATCAGGATATCGCACCACTTGTTCTGCGATGGCGAGATCCACAACGGTCGCGAGGAGACTGTTTCGGTGAACGGAACATAATAGCGCTCATCCTCGGTCGCCGCGTTCGCGACATAGGCTTCGGGCAGCGCATCCGCCCTGAAGACCTGGGCGATCGGCTTCAGATCCTTCCAGAATTCGCTGCGCGCCAGCTCGGGCATGGGGACCTCCGTCGTTGATCGTTCAGATGGACATGCCGCCGTCGGCCATGAACACGCCGCCCGTCGAGAAGCTGCTCTGGTCGGAGGCGAGATAAAGCACCAGCCGGCCGATTTCCTCGGCGCGGCCGTGGCGGCCGAGCGGGATCATCCCGTCGAGAAATTTCCGGGCGTCGCGGCCGATGGCGCGGGACAGGCCGGCCTCGACGTTGCGCTGAAAGCCGTTTTCGATCGGCCCGGGCGCCACCACGTTGACCCGGATGCCCCGTGGCGCGGCCTCCTTGGCGACCGTTCGCATCAGGCCGATCACGGCATGCTTGGAGGTCGCGTAGGCGGCAATGCCGGGATCGCTCGTCGTGCCGACCACGCTGGAGGTGATGACGATGCTGCCGCCGTCCCGCATTCTCGGCAGCGCGTACTTGCAGCCGAGGAAGGGGCCGCGCACGTTCACCGCCATCACGCGGTCGAACACGTCTTCGGGATAATCGGTGACCGGGCAGATTTCGCCGCTGACGCCCGCATTGCAGAACAGCACGTCGAGCCCGCCCCAGCGCGCCAGCGCTGCCTCGACGAAGGCGGCGGTCGCGCGGGCGTCCGCGACATCGGCGGTCTGCATCGCCAGGCGATCGGCATGTTCAGTGAGAATGGATGCGGCGGCTTGCAGCGCCGCGGTGTCGTGATCGACCAGCATCACCTTCGCGCCTTCGCCCAGGAACAGACGGGCGGTCGCAAGTCCGAGGCTGCCGGCGGCACCCGTGACGATGCAGACCTTGTCGTCGAGGAGCCTTTTCATGCGCTGCCCGCTCCATCCTGCGCGGGCGCGGTAAGTCCCGGCTCCGCGGCGCCGAGATAGGCGCGTTGCACCGCCGGATCGTTGCGCAGGTCCTGTGCGGACCCTTCGCCGACGATCCGGCCGTTGGCAATCAGGTAGCCGCGATCGGCGATGGCGAGGCTGCGCCTGGCGTTCTGTTCCACCAGCAGAATGCCGAGGCCGTCGTCGCGGATGCGCGCCAGCGCCGCAAACAGCTCCTTGCACATCAGCGGCGACAGCCCGAGCGAAGGCTCGTCGAGCAGCAGGATGCTTGGCGCCGACATCAATGCACGGCCAACGGCGACCATCTGCTGTTCGCCACCGCTCATGGTACGCACCTGCTGGCCGAGCCGCTCGCCGAGGCGTGGAAACAGCTCCAGCACATGGCGCAGGTTCCTGACCTCCGCCGGCCGCGCGCGCCTGGCGAAGGCGCCGAGTTCAAGGTTCTCGCGGACTGTCAGTTCGCCAAAAATGCCGCGCCCTTCCGGAACCAGCGCGAGCCCCGCCTCGACGATGGCATGGGCGGGCAGGCCGCCGAGCTCGCGGCCGGCCAACCGGATCGTCGCGCCCGCGGCGGGCTGGATGCCGGCGATCGCCTTGAGCAGCGAAGTCTTGCCGCTGCCATTGGCGCCGAGGATGAGCACGATCTCGCCGGGCTTGACGTTCAGTGCGACGCGATCGACGGCGAGATGCTTGCCGTAGGCGACCGATATGCCGGAGATCTCAAGCATCGTCGTCTCCGAGGTAGGCGCGGATCACCTCGGCCTCCGACAGCACGGCGTCGGGCGCGCCTTCCGCGATCTTACGTCCGGCATTCATCACGATGCAGCGGTCGCAGAGCGAGCGGATCGCGTCCATGACATGTTCGACCAGCAGGATGGTCATGCCTTCGCCGCGCAACGAGCGCACCAGCGCAATGCCCTGCTGCAGCTCGGATGGATTGAGGCCGGCGAGCCATTCGTCGAGCAGCAGCAATTGAGGGTCGAGCGCCAGTGCGCGGGCGAGTTCAAGGCGCTTCTGGTCGATATAGGTCAACTCGCCCGTTGCCGTGGCGGCGCGGCCGGCCAGTCCCACGCGCGCAAGCAAGGTTTCGGCGCGTTGCTCCGCCGCGTGACCCCACAGCGCGTCGCGGCCGAAGGCTATTCCCGCCAGCACGTTCTCGCGGCAATTCAGCGAGGGTAGTATGCGCACCAGCTGAAACGTGCGCGCCACGCCCAGCCGCGCGATGCGATGCGGCGCGCTGTTGCCGATTTCGTGACCATCGAGCCGGATGCTGCCGACGTCGGGCCGCAAGGCACCCGAAATCAGGTTCAACACAGTCGATTTTCCGGAGCCGTTGGGGCCGAGCAGCCCCATGATCTCGCCCGGCATCAACGCGAGCGAGACATTGTCGACGGCGATGAGCCCGCCGAAGCGGCGTGTCAGGCCTGAGATTTCGAGCAGCGGCGTGCTCATGCCGCGCCTCGCTTGCCCCGCGCGATGCGCTCGGCGAAGCCGACAATGCCCTGCGGAATGGCGTAGACGATCAGCATGAAGGCCAGGCCAACGAGGATGCTGAAGTGGTTGGGAAATCTGGCGAGCAGGAACTCGAACAGCAGCACCAGCGGCACCACGCCGAACAACGGGCCGTAGAGCCGGTGGACGCCGCCGAGCAGCGCCATGATCAGCACCTGGAACGACACCACCGGGTTGAACGCGATTGCCGGATCGATGTAGGTCCAGCGCGGCGCCATCACGGCGCCGCACAGCGTCATGAAGGAGGCGCTCAGCGCGAACAGCGCGACCTTGGCAAAGGTGGTGTTGATGCCGATATGGCGCGCCACCGTCTCGTCGTCGCCGATCACACGCAGCGCCAGTCCCAGGCGCGATCTCCGGATCAGGACGCCCGCAGCGAAGGCGAGCACGGCAAGGCCGAGCAGCTGCCAATAGATGTCGGCGGCATCGATGTCGACGAAGACATAGCGGCCGAGCGTGCGGGTCACGTTCACCTCGTACCAGGTGACGATCTGGCGAATGAGCTCGGCGAGGCCGAAGGTGAAGATGACGAAGTAGACACCGGAAAGCCGCAGGGTCGAGAGGCCCACGACCAGCGCGACGGCGAGCCCAACGGCAAGTGCGATCAGGAGGATGTAGGGCCAGGCCATCCGCTCGGCGAGCACTGCCACCGTGTAGGCGCCGATACCGAAGAAGGCGACGGTAGCGAGCGACACGTAGCGCGTCGGCCCGGAGAACAGCGACCAGGCCGTTGCAAGCACGGTGTAGTTCATCAGCGTGATCGCGAGCGAGAGCTGATAGGCGTCGGCGTAGAGCGGCACCGCGGCGAGGAAGGCGACCGCGATGGCGGCGGCAGCGAGCGCAAGAACAGGCTTCATCGCGATGCCGTTCCGAACAGGCCCTGCGGGCGAACCAGAAGAATGACGAGGAAGATGGCGTAGGTGGCCGCCAGCGTCAGGCCGGGATCGATCCATGTCGCCACGAAGGTTTCGACGAGGCCGAGGATGAGCCCGGCCACCAGGCAGCCTAGCAGGTTGCCGACCCCGCCCATGATGACGACGATCAGCGCCTTCATGGTGAAGACGACGCCGATATTGGCGTTGAAGGTGAGAAACATCGAGATCAGCACACCGCCGGCCGCCACCAGCGCGCCGCCGAATGCAAACGCCAGCGCCGCTGTGGCGCGCACGTCGATCGCCACCAGCGGCGCGGAATTCGGATCGACCGCGACGGCACGAACCGCCGTGCCGAGGCGCGTGCGCGTGAGATAGAGATAGAGCCCAAGCCCGATCGCTGCGGCAAAGCCGAGCGCCAGCAGGCGATTGGCGGCAACCGTCGCGCCCGCGATGTTCACCGGGAAGGCGAGGAAGCTGTAACTGTAGTAGGCGCCGCCGAACATCGCCAGCATCACGCCCTGGATCACGAACAGCATGCCGAAGGTCGCCAGGATGCTGTCGACCTCGAGCGCATCGCGATTGGGTGCGCGGGCTACCAGCGGCGTCAGCAGCAGGCGATAGATCGCCCAGGACACGGCGAAGGCCGCGGGAACGACGAGGAGGAGACCGACCAGCGGGTTCACGGCCGCCGACGTGAACAGCCAGAATGCGGCGAACGCCGCGGCGATCATCAGTTCGCCATGGGCGAGATTCATGATCCGCGCGACGCCGTACTGGAGCGTGAGCCCCATGGCGATCAGCGCATACATGCCGCCGAGAACGAGCCCGGACGCGACTGCGGCAACGAACATCTGCCTACCGAAAACGGTTCCGGGCCGTCGCGAGGGTGCGGCGGCCCGAGATCCAGTCTACCCCAACCTTACTGCTTCCATGCCGGCTTGGGCACGACCACCGCGGCCATGCCGGGACCTGCCGGAGCCACGCCGGTGTAGAAGCCCTTCTGCCATTGTCCGATCAGCGGGAAGGCCTTCACCGGCATGTTGTTCTCCAGCTTGATCTTGCCGAGCACGGTGTCGAAGGTGCCGGTTTGCAGTTCCTTGATGATGGCCGGACGGTCGATCTTGCCGACCCTCTCGATCGCCTGCTCGAGCATCTGCAGCGAGGCGTAGCCGACCTGGCTGCCCCAGTAGTCGGGATCGCGGTTGTGCATCGCCTTGTGCTTGGCGCGATACTCGGCCGTGCCCCTGTTGCCCGCCTGCCAGCCGCCCAGCGACATGATGCCTTCAATATTCTCGCCGAAGCGCTGCGGATAGAGCGGGAAGCCGACGCCGACGCCGAGGAACATCACCTTCGGCGCGAAAGAGGCGACCTTGGCCTGATCGGTCAGTGCTATCGTGTCCGGCGGATAGCTGAAGGCGACGAAGGTGTCGGCGCCGGAGCGTTGCGCCTCGCCGAGCAGCGGCGAGAGATCCTGGGTGCCGATCGGATAGCTCTTGTCATAGGCGAGCTTGAATTTTGCCTTCTCGAAGCCTTCGCGCGCCGCCTTCGACAGGTCGATGCCGAAGCCGTCGGCGATGCTGACCATCGCGATGCTGTCGTTGATCTTGCCGTCCTTGCGCATCTGCGACAGCAAGTCGACCAGCGCGTCGACATATTGCTTGCTGGTGCCGAGGAACCAGAAGCTGTTCGGCCAGCGCTTGGCCAGGTCTGGCGCGCGGTCGGTAACCGCGCTGAATGCGAGTTGCGGATAGCCGTATTTGTTGAAGACCGGGCCGACCGCGAGATTGAGGCCGGTGCCCCAGGGGGGGAATAGAAGGTCCACCTTGTCCTGCGTGACCAGGCGCTCGACGGCGCGCACGGCTTCTTCCGAGTTCGAACGGTCGTCATATTCGATGACCTCGATCTTGACCCGCTTGCCGATGCTCTTGAGCATCAGGCCGCCCTTGTCGTTCACCTCCTTCACCCAGAGCTGGTAGTTCGGGATCTGGGTGACGTTGGCGCCGCCGGCGTTCGGTCCGGTCTTGGAGATGGCGTAGCCGACCTTGATCGAGGCCGGTTCCTGCGCGATGACGGCCCCGCCGAAAGCGAGCGTCAAAATGGCGCACGCCAGTGTCCCCGCAAACAGACTTCGACCTCTGTTCATTTGCGTCCTCCCCGAATTTCAGAGTTAACTCATTGGCCGGCCTGTCATTGCCGGTCCGGCTGTGCCGCATCTTGCGCCGCTTGGGATGCGGGTTCTTGCCCCAGAGCGAACTCCGTCCCGATGGGGTTGGCAATACGCTAATGCAGCGCACAAAACGGGAGACGGCAGTGGCTTCCGGAGCGGCCCGTCGCTAGAGTTGAGAGCGAAGGGAAGGAGCGGGGACGTGCATAACAATCTGGCCGTCGTTTCGACCGCCGATGTCGCCCCCTGCGAGCGGCTGGGGCTGTGGGGCGATTTCGTTTGTCGCCACATCGGGCCGCTGCAGGCGGATACATTTGGCGATGCTCAGTTCGAAGGCCGCCTCGAGCTTGGCCAAGCCAGAGACGTCTCGCTTGCGCGTATCGTTGCGAGCCGGCATCGCGTGCAGCGCACCCCGCAAGGAATCCGCAAGGACAACCGCAACTACGTCAAGCTGGTGGCGCAGGTCGAAGGCGCTGGCTGTTTCGAGCAGAACGGCCGCAAGGTTATGCTGGCTCCCGGCGAGTGGAGCCTCTACGACACGACGAAGCCCTATACGGTATCCAATCCGGAGCGGATCGATCAGATCATCATGCTGTTGCCGCGCGAGAAGCTGGTGCGGCTCGGGCTCGACCTTGACGACCTCGTGGTGCGGCGTTTCTCCGGCCGGTCCGGGGTCGGACGGCTGACCTATGACCTGCTGGTGTCGGCCTTTGAATCGCTGCGCGATGGCGCAACCACGCCCGGCGAAGACGATCTGGCGGAGATGATCGCGAGCCACGTCGAACTCGCAGTTCTTGACCGGGCCGGGACGTCCACCGACGCGTCGCTGCGCGAGTTGACGCGCGATCGCGTCAAGCGGTTCATCGATATCAATCTCGACGACCCGCATCTCACGCTCGACCGCGTTGCTGCCGCGATCGGCTGTTCGAAGCGCTATCTGCACAAGCTGTTCGACGGCGAGGACGATACGCTCAACGCCTATATCTGGCAGCGCCGGTTGGATCGGATCCGGCAGGATCTCGCCGATCCCGCCTTTACTGGCCGCTCCATCACCGAGATCGCGTTCGGACGGGGCTTCAGCTCGTCCACGCATTTCAGCCGCAGTTTCCGCGAGAGCTGCGGCGTCAGCCCGCGGGTCTACCGCTTGCTGATGCAGGGCACGAGCCTGTTCTGGCACCGTGCGGCGCGACGGCAATGGGCCAAGGAAGCGAGCCTGCTCGGCGCCGCTGAATAGCCCAATCAGGCGCTCGGTTGCGCCATCCAGCGTGTGTCGCGCGGCGAGGGCCGGCGGTGCAGCCTTGCATCGAGCATGGCGCGGGCGCGCGGCAGATCTCCACTCTTCATCAGCGCGACGATGAAAGTGTCCTCGATCAGCGTGCGCTGCGCATGACTCCCGCCGATGCGGACGATCTCGTCCAGCATGGGAGAAAGATGCGTCACACAGCCGCGATAATCGCCTTCGGCAAAGGCGCTCATGGCGCGGAACAGGGCCGGCACCACGGGGCCGGCCGGCAGCTTGCCGTCGGAGATGCGTTTCTCGATCACGCCCAGGCGCTCTTCCAGCGCCGCATGGTTGTGAGTGGCCGCCGCAAACAGCGCCATGTGGACGTCGGCAAAAGGAATGCTCGATCGTGGAAAGGCGCGTTGCGCAGAGGCCTCCGCATCTGCCCACAGTCCTTCCGGTACGGCGTGGCCATAAGCCTGCAGTCGCCACAGCAGCGAGGCACCGTCGGTGATGGCGTTCAGAGGCGGCGCCTTGGTGACTGCAGGCTGTAGCACCTCGGAATAGATTTTCAGCGCCCGCCCGGCATCGCCATATTCCAGTGCGCCGAGCGCCTGATGCCAGCGGATATGGCCGTGCAGGATGCCGGCGCGGTCATAGGTCGGGATCCAGCGATCCACCAGCGCGTCGGCTTCATCGACCGAACCGTCCTCGAACATGGCATGCAGCAGCGCATGCACCGCGTTGGCGTTGGCCTCGCGCAAGGAAAAGGCGCGCTCGATCATGGCGCGTCCCCGGCTCACGTCGTTGTTCTCGGTCAGCGCCCAGCCATGATTGTAGAGGTACCACCAGTCATCGCCGTAGTGATGCGCGTAGCGGCCGCAGAGATCGACGCGCGCCTGATCGTGGTCGGCCATTCCGGAAAAGGCGAACAGCCCGAACGCGCCCATGGGCAGCGACATCACGATGGCATCGCGCGGATGGGCTTCGAGATGTTTGAGGGTAGAGGCGAGCGCCGCCGGAAGCTGCCCCTCGACCGCGAGCGCCAGCGTCTCGACATGGCTCTTCTCGCGCTCGCTGCCGTTGCGTGCCACCAGTTCACGCGCCTGCGCCGCCTTTGTTCGCGCGACGTCGCCTTGCTGATAGAAGGTGTGAATGCGCGCCCGCGCGATATGCGCCAGGGCAAAATCCGGATCGGCCTCGATCGCCCGTTCGAACGCTTCCGCCGCGCCGGTCCACGCTGCCAGCAGCAGATCCACACCCTCGCGATAGGCGACAGCAGCCTCGGCGGAGGTAGTCGACAGCGTCAGTCCGTAGCGGTCTTGATGGGCCATGTAGTGGGGTGCTCCTCACAATCATGATTGCCGCTGGAGCGGCGGCGTCAACGGTCATTTGAGACCATGAGTGTGACATATATTTACTGTCACAGCCAGTTCATGGAATCGGCTTACGGCTCCCGCCATCGAAAGCAAAACTCGGGGACCGCAATGGGCCGCTTCGCCGAAATCCTGCGCACCGTGCGCTGGGACGATCATCGTTACTATCATCAGAGCCGCATCAACCAGACGCTGCACCTGATCAGCGCAGTGATCTTCCTTGTCTGCTACGCCTTGTTGTTCAAGGATCCCGCGATTGCCGGCCTCGTCGGCTGGCTTGCGATGTTGACGCGCCAGACGGGCCACTTCTTATTCGAGCCGAACGGCTACGACGCGATGAACGAGGTCAGCAACGACTACAAGGAGCAGGTAAAAGTCGGCTACAATCAGAACCGCAAGATCGTTCTGCTTGTTGTCTGGGGAAGCGTGCCGGTGGCGCTGTTCTTCTTCCCGACGCTGTTCGGCCTGTTCGACCCGCCGACCGGCCGGATCGACTTCCTCCGCCACGTCGGTGCGATCTGGCTTGCCGTCGGCAGCGGGGGCGGGCTGTTTCGCATGATCCAGCTTTTCGTCACCTGCGATGTGCTCACCGGGCTGGTGTGGGTCATCAAGGTTCTGACCGACCCCTTCCACAATATCCATATCTACTGGAAATCGCCGCTGGCGCTGATGCGCGGCGAACTGATCGACACCAGCATTGCTCCTGCCGTACTGCACGAAGAAGAGACGGAAGAAGACGCTCCGTCCCTGGCCTGAGCGTCGCGGCTAACCCGTCCGTGCGCGCCGTCCCTCGATCGGATACGCTGGATCGTTGAATCCGGGTGTCGAGGGATGACCTGTTGTGACGAGGCGATCAATCAGCGCCTCGTCTTCAGCCGTGAAGCGATAGTCGAGCGCGCGGATGTAGTCGTCCCACTGCTCTTCGGTGCGGGGGCCGGCGATCACGCCAGTGACAAAGGCAGAGTTGAGCACCCAGGCCACGGCGAACTGGCCGGCCGTGATGCCCTTGCTCTCGGCGTGGCGCTTGATTTCCTGCGCGAGCTTGAGCGACTCCGGCCGCCACTCGGTCTGCATCATGCGCTTGTCGGCGCGGCCGGCGCGGG
>JAHCKB010000122.1 GCA_026125985.1 Bradyrhizobium sp. | reverse complement strand
GCGTTGGTGGGCCGCTCCCTCTCCCCGCCCTTCGCGGGGAGAGGTGAGTGGCTGGCTGTATGGAAGAGGTGAGAGTCGGCCCCGTGGAGAGTCCCCCTCACCCGCCGCGCAAGGGCGCGTCGGCCTCTCCCCGCAAGCGGGGCGAGGCGGGGCAGCGAGCTTGTGGCGTCCATCCTCACCCTCCCTGCCGCGGCGTGATGATCTCGATCTCGTCGCCGGCCTTCAGCGCGGTCTCCGACCAGCGGCTTTTCGGCACCACATCGTAGTTGAGCGCGATCGCGAAATGCGTGCCCTCATATTCGAGTTCGGCGAGCAGCGCATCGACGCGCGCGGCGCTCACCTCGCGGCGCTCGCCGTTGACGATCACCTGCATCGCATCACCTCGTTGTCGAGCGCGCCGCGCTCGACATAGCCGAGCGCAAGTTCCGCCAGCGCGGGCGCCAGCAGGAAGCCGTGGCGGTAGAGGCCGTTGACCGAAATCCTGTTCCTGTCGACGGTGATGCGCGGCAGATTGTCGGGATAGGCCGGACGAAGCCCGGAGCCGAATTCGAGGATGCGCGCTTCCGCAAATGCCGGGTGCACGGAATAGGCGGCGCCGAGCAGCTCCAGCGCCGAACGCACGCTGACGCCCCAGTCCTCGGCCTCGATCGATGTCGCCCCGAGCATGAAGCGGTTGTCGCCGCGCGGGATCACGTAAAGCGGCCAGCGCGGATGGATCAGCCGCACCGGGCGCGACAGCTCCACCTCGGAGGTTTCGATCACGATCATCTCGCCCTTGACGCCGCGCAGCTCCGGCTCGCTGTCCTCGCGCGCGGCCAGCCCGCGGCAGTCGATGACGATGCCGTCGAGACCCTCGATATCGACGTCGCTGCCGAATTTGACGGTGCCGCCGGCCTCGACGATGCGCGCATGCAACTCGGGCAGCACGCGCCGCGGCTCGACATGGCCCTCATCGGGATAGAACAGCGCCTCGCGAAAGCGGCCTTCCAGCGACGGTTCCAGTTCGCCGATACCGGCCGCGTCCAGACGCCGGTAATCGGTGGTCAGCCGCGCGAAGCGCTCGAAGTCGCTGCGGTCGCGCGCATGCGCCACCACCAGCGAGCCGTTGAATTCGGTGTCGGGGAAGTGCTGACGCCACAGTTTCAGCGAGTGGATGCCGAGCCTCGAAACGACGGCTTCGGCGGTCTCTGCCTCGCACCACGGCGCCAGCATGCCGCC
Source organism: Bradyrhizobium sp. (assembly GCA_026125985.1). Lineage (GTDB taxonomy): Bacteria > Pseudomonadota > Alphaproteobacteria > Rhizobiales > Xanthobacteraceae > Bradyrhizobium. Next base: position 11,299 of record JAHCKB010000122.1, on the reverse strand, counting down.
GGCCCAGTGGCTGGTGGATTCTGTCATGTCAGCGTCACTGCGCTCGTGCAGGGTGACGGCGTGGCCGGCCTGCGCGAACAGCAGCGCCTGCCAAGCGCCGGCAATGCCTGCGCCGATGATGTTGACGGGAGATTGCCCCCGCGGCTTGGTCGTCTGGTACATCCCTGTCCCTTCGCCGGCATGACCCGGATCAGGTTCAAAGGGTCACCGCGGATTGCGGTATCTCAGCTCCGCCTTCGGAGCACCCCTCGGAACGGGGTTAATGTAGGCCGGCGCGAGCGCGTGTCAACGCGACTTTGCGCCGTTTGCACCGCCGGAACGCAGGTCCGGTGTGCGGAACCGGTGGGCCGGGACCTGCCCGGTCGGGCTCGATGTTGGCGCATTACCCAACTACGACCTGCGCAGGACGGGCGTGCATACGGTCGCCCCCCGGCCTCGCAAAGGCGAAGTGAAACCGGCGGCAGACGGCTTTCCAGACAAGGCGCAATTTAAACAAAGCGTAATCAAGTACGCCGCCGTGGCCGCATTGCAGCGACGAATGATTGCAACGGTCACGACGGTTTGTCGTGCAAATGACGCAATCCGGATTTACGGTCCGCGCCGACGCCGACACAGGATGTGTCGAGTTCCGACAGCAGTCCTGTCCCGTCATCCGACAATCATTATTTCAGAAGAAGCCTTCAGGGAGTGCGCCATGGCGAGGGTGGATCTCGGTACGATGCCCCGTGGAAATCCGTGCGCCCAGTGCGGCAGGCCGATCGCTTTCCCGGATTGGGTAGAGCAGGGCGAAGGCCGCATCACCTATCTGTGGACCTGCCGCGTCTGCGACTATCGCTTCGAGGCCATCGCCATCTTCGACGAGCGGCAGGCCGAGCAGAAACCGCTCGCGGCCTGACGCGAGTTCGAGCCTCGCAGATTGTTTCCGTGGGCCCTGCATCTCGCGCAGTTCCTGTTCGCTGTTCCATCGCGAATGCGGTGGAACGCTTCCCGATGTGACGTGTTCTCCCAGCATTCAGCTTCTGAAATGTGGAGAACACCATGATCGCCAAATATTCCATCGCCGGCCTTGCCGGCGCGGCCCTGCTTGCTTCCGCCGCATTCGCGCAATCGCCGTCGACCTCGAGCGACAGCTCCAGGATGGCGCCGCCGGCCAAGTCCGACACCGCGGCCATGTCTGCCGCGGAGGCCGCGTTCAAGGGCAACTGGCGCACCTCGAAACTGATCGGCCTGAACGTCTACAACGCCAGGAACGAGAGCATCGGTGACATCAACGAACTCCTGACCGACAAGAACGGCAACATCGTCGCCGTCGTGCTCGGCGTCGGCGGCTTCCTCGGCGTTGGTGAGCATCTCGTCGCGGTACCCTTCGACAAGATGAAGTTCGTCAGCGAGCCGGTCTCCGCTTCGACTGCGCCGGCCAAGCCGGCGAACACCACGACCACGGGTTCGGCGACGACCAATACGACCACGTCGAAGACGACCACCACGGTCTCGTCGAAGGCGAACGACTGGTATCCGGACCATGCGGTCTACAACGCCACCAAGGAAGAGCTGAAGGCGGTGCCGGAGTTCAAGTACGCGAGCTAGCGACAAGACCGACGGTCAAAGCCACCAGGAAGAAGCCGGGCCGCCTTGCGGTCCGGCCATTCCGCCGTGGTTCGCGCCGTGAGAGCATGGTGCTTCCAGCGCGGTCGATTTCATGCCGGCTTTGCCCGAGTGCAGAGACGCACGGCATCGGTCGGCAGCGTCACGGTCTGGCCTCGACGCGGACGCCTGCGCTGATCTGATCGCCGGGATAAACGATGACGCGTTCGCCCGGCTGCAAACCCTTTCCGATCGCCGCGAACCCGCCGGAGCGGCGGAGCACGTCCACAGCGCGGAATGCCGCCCGGTCGTTTTCGACGACATAGACGCTCCAGCCATCGCCGCGGCGGAACAGCGCGCCTGCCGGAATGATCTCGATGTCGTCCTTCGCGTACACGGTGATTCGCGTGTCGACCCTGTAGCCGTCGCCGAGTCCGCTCCACTGCTGCAATGGCGAAAGCAGATCGATGCGCACATTGACTCTCTGTTCTTCGACGCCAAGTGTCGAGATCTTGGTGAATGCCGAAGGCTCGACGCGGGCCACTTTGCCAGAAAGGATTCCGGGTCCGCCCCAGTGGTCGATCGCGACATCGGCACCGGGACGGATTTCCACCGCATCGATGCTCAGGACGTCGGTCACGATCTCGATATCGCGTGGATCGCCGATTTCCATCAGCGGCATGCCCGACTGTACCGCTATCGCGCTTTCCTGAACGACCTTGAGCACCACGCCCGATACGGGCGCCGTGACGTTCCACGGCTCGGCCGGCCCCATGTCATCGCCGTAGCGGCCCAGCAACGCCTTGGCCTGGACGAGTTCGTGGCCTGCCGCGTGGTTCTCGAATTCCGCGGCCCGCAAATCGCGGTCGGCGACACGTTGCGCCAGTTCGGCGCGTTCCAGCGCCTGGGCGGTCGATGCTCCGGTGGCGGTAAGGGCGCGCGTGCGGTCGAGTTCTGCCTTGGCTTGCGTGGCCTGCGCCAGTGCGCGCTCGACGGCGGCCTTGCTGCGTTCCAGTGCCGCTTCGGCGATGCCCAGTCGTTCCTCGGCTTCGCGCCGGGAGCGGGGATCGAGCAGCGGCGCAGGCGGCGGCAGAATCGCGGCAACGATGTCGCCTTCGCCGACAGCATCGCCGGCCTTCAGCCGGACGCGCGTGAGTTGTCCGGCAAGCGGCGCAGCTACCACATAGCGCTGTCGGACGCGGGTCTTGCCGTCCTCGTCAACGGTGGCCACGAAGCGGCCCCTGGTGACTGCGACTGTCTCGACCGGGATCGCTCGTGGCATCACAAGCCACACAATGCCGGCAACGGCGGCGAGCACGCCCAACGCCAACCCCACCCGACCGGCCGTGATTTGCATCTCAATCCCTCGTCTTCAATGCCGCGACCAGATCGAGGCGGTCGACGCGGCGGCGAACGATGTAGGCGCTGGCTGCCGCTGCGACTACCACCACGGCGACTGCCGTCACATAGGTTGGCGGCTCGATAATGCCCGGAATCTGGAAACTCTCGCTGGAATGGAACCGGGAGATCAGCGTAACGACGTATCGCGAAAGCAGCAGCCCGATCGGAACAGCCAGCGCAATCTCGGCGGCGAACTGGCTGAACAGGATCTGCGCCACCTCGGCGCGCGTAAAGCCGAGTACGCGCAGGCTGGCAAGCTCCCAGGCGCGCTCCTGCAACGCGATGCGGGCGCTGTTGTACACGACGCCTACGGCGACGATGATCGCAAACGTCGTGAGGACGGCGGCGCTGACGTAGATGATACCGGCGATTTTCTCGAAGAATGAATTCAGCGTGTAGCTCTTCACTGCCACCGATTCGATGATGGGCAATTGCTTGAAGCGCCGGCCCAGCGCCGGCAATGCCGTGGGTTCGACGAACAGGGATGCCGCCGACACGACACTACCTTCGCCGGTGAGACGGTTCAGGGTTTCGATCTCCATGTAGGACGACATCCCGACGGCCTCGTCGACCAGGGCGCCTGCCGGCAGGTCGATCTTGCGACGTTGGCCTTCCATCACCTCGACCGTCACAATCCCGCCGGGGACGACCCCGATGCGCTCGGCCAGCCGGCGAGTCAGGGTAATGCCGTCCGGCGGCACATTGATCGGACGCAGCGCCACGTCGTGCGGTCGCCGCAATCCGCCACCGGAGGGCAGACCGATGACCGATGTCAGGTAACTGCGGTGTCCCGCGCGCAGGCGGACAGGCACGATGCGCAAGCCTTCAGCAACGAGCACGCCCGGTTCGCGGGCGAGATCGCCGATGACGGCGCGGTCGACCGGATGGGGAAAGGTCACCACCGCATTGCCGCGCTCGACCAGGTTAAACTGGACTTCGACCATCTGATTGATCGCGTCGCGCCAGAAGAGTCCGAGCACGACGATCGGCACGGCGAGCGCAATACCTGCGATCGTGAACACGCTGCGCAGCGGACGCCCTGCAAAATTGCGGATCTCGAGCACGCGTCGTGGTGTCAGCATCCTGGCCGAGAGGCATGCCTCGATCCAGGAGCGGCGAAAGCGCCGGGGTGCAGCTGGTCGCATGGCAACGGCCGGCGCCAGCGCCACGATCTCGTGAAGCGCAGCCATGACGCCGAGTGAGGCTGCCGCGAGGCTGATGAGGAAGCCGGCGACGACGGACCAGGGCGCAAGCTCGAAAACCAGCGCCGGCAGGCGAAAGAAATCGTGATAGCTCGCTACCATCGCCCGGCCGAAGACGTAGCCGCCGGCGAGCCCGAGCATGGCGCCGATCATGACGACGACCGCGACCAGCTTGAGATAGTGCAGGACCAGCGGTACTCGCGGGAAGCCGAGCGCCTTCAGGGCGGCGATCTGCTCGCGCTGGGCGGCAACCAGCCTTCCCAGCACCACGTTGAGCAGGAACGCGGCGACGCCGAAGAAGATGATGGGGATGGCGATCGACATCGTCTTTTGCTGGTTGAGTTCGTCTTCGAGAAAGCGATTTGAGGATTGATCCCTTCGCGCAATGGCCCCCACCGAACCGTAGGGTTCGAGCAGGCGATCGAGCGCTTCAATCACCTGCTTCGGATCGGTGCCGGGAACGAGCGATACGACGACGTCGTTGAACGCGCCCTTCATGTCGAAGGCGGCTTCCGCCGCGCTGCGATCGATCCACAGTATCGCATAGAAGCGATCGTCGGGGATCGGTATGCCCGGCTTCACCGCATAGATATATTCCGGAGAGAGCGCGACGGCGGAAACCCGGAAGTTATGCAGATGCCCATTGAGCACCACCGCCACGCCGGTGCCCAACCGCACCCCGTTTGCTTCGGCAAATCCTTCGCTGACGGCGACGCTCGTGGCGTCGCCCGGTTCCGGCGGGGCGCCGCTGCGAACGTGCAGGCGTGCCAGCGGCTCGTCGCCGGCATGTGCCAACGACACCATCCGTGCCGAGACCGGCAGTGCGGCTGAAGGCCAGTCCAGAATGACGTCGCGGACGATGCGCGCCTCAACGGTCGCTATTCCGGGAATTTCCCTGATCTGTGCCACCACGGGAAGCGGCGCCCGCTTCAACGTGACGAAAACCTCCGGAAAGCGGCCGCTGGCGTAGAAGCGATCCCGCCCGGCGCGGAGCGAATCGTAAGTAGATATGGAGGCGACGAAAACCGCCACGCCTGCGGCGACCACCAGCGCAATGGTCATGACCTGTCCGCGCATGGCAAAGATGTCCCGGACAAGCTTGCGATCGAGCAGGCTCACCAGCGCACCTCTTCCGCAGAAAGCCGCTGCTTATTGCGCTCTTCGCCGACGAGGCGTCCGCCGCCGAGGCGGAGAACGCGATCCGCCATGCCGGCGATCGCCGCATTGTGGGTGATGATGACAGTCGTCGTTCCCAATTGCTCGTTGACCCGGGCGATCGCGGCCAGCACGATCTTGCCGGTGTCGTAATCGAGCGCGCCGGTCGGCTCGTCGCACAACAGCACGTCGGGCGACTTGACGATGGCGCGGGCGACCGCGACGCGCTGCTGTTCGCCTCCGGAGAGCTGCGAGGGGAAGTGATCGAGCCGGTGTTCGAGCCCGACCAGCGCCAGCGCCTCGCGGGGATCGAGGGGGTTCGCCGCGATCTCGTTCACCAGAGCCACATTCTCCAGTACCGTGAGACTCGGGATCAGGTTGTAGAACTGGAATACGAAGCCGACATGCTCGCGCCGGTAACGCGTCAGCTCCGCATCGCCGGCTCCGACGAGTTCGTGGTCGCGCCAGCGCGCCTGGCCGCCGGTCGGCGCGTCCAGTCCGCCAAGGATATTGAGCAGCGTCGACTTCCCCGAGCCGGAGGGGCCGAGCAGGACCACGAACTCGCCCTCATAGATATCGAGATCGACGTCCCGAAGCGCATGCACCTCGACTTCGCCCATGATGTAGGTCTTGGACAGCCCGCGCGCCTGAAACACGGCAGGGCGCGAGTCTCCTGTTTGCGGGGGTCGGCTCGGCGCCACGATTTCCTGCCGTGGTGAACTTCGGATCAGTTTTGATACTAGCCCATCCCGGGATCCTTTTGAGACAGGTCAATCATGGGGAGTATGCGAACTGTAGCCGTTCGCAGTGCCGAGATGAAGGCGTCGATAGAACCCTCGCTCTCTACGATCGCATGGAAGCCAAGCCACTGTGTGCCGACTGGTCATGCAGACGTTGTCCGGCCTCGTGAAGCATGCTCTATTTCACCAAAAGAAAGAATGGAAACGCCCAGTGACGACATCAAACCAGAGTCCGCCTGCGACAGGCACGCCGGTCACCACGGTACGTCTGCAAAACATTGCCCAGTCCTACGGTCAGTCTGCGGCCCTGATGGCCGCGGTCGAGGTCGGCCTGTTCAGCGCGATCAGCAAGGGAGCAGGGACGTATGAGGAGGTCGCAAAAGCGATCGACATCCATCCGACCAATGCCGAGCGGCTGATGGTGATGCTGTGTGCCGCCGGCCTCCTGGAGAAGAAGCTGGGCCGACATGTGAATGCGCCCGACGTCGAGCGCTTCCTGGTCGAGGGCAGCTCCGGTTACATGGGACCGTGGATCACCTTCACCAAGCCGCAATGGAACGAGTGGGGACGGCTTGCCGAGCATATCCGCACCAAGAGCCTGAAGGTGATGGGTTCGATCGATACGTTTACGGTCGAGGATGCCAGGCGCTATCACAAAGCGACGTACTCGATCGGCATGGGTGCGGGCCGTCGTTTTGTGCGCCAGGTCGACCTCAAGTCACGCAAGCGCATCATGGACATCGGTGGCGGCTCGGGGGCCTACTGCATCGCCGCAGCCAAGGAGCATGCCGGCATCCGCGCCGTGGTGCTCGATCTGCCGGTTGTGTGCGAGGTGACGCGGGATTTCATCGCCGAGAACGGCGTAAGCGATCGCGTCGAGGCGCAGCCCTGCAACTTCACGCGCGATCCATTTCCGAACGACTGCGACGTCGCCATCATGGCGTCCAACCTGCCCATGTACAGCCGCGAGATGATCGCTGCCGTCGTGAAGAAGGCGCACGATGCGCTGCTGCCGGGCGGCGAGATGCACCTGATAGGCGAGACGACCAACGACGAGCGCACGGGCCCGTGGGGGCCGGCCTATTGGGGGCTTGGCCAGGCCGTTTCGGATTCGCTCGGACTTGCCCATTCCGAGTCCGACGTGATCGGTTACTTCAAGGCCGCGGGCTTCGAACATGTCGGCGTGCATGAATTCATCGCCGGCTCGCTCAGCCGCATCACCGGTACGAAGGCGAAATAGCGGGTCAGCGAAGCAAGACTCGTGACTATCCGCGGATGCCGGCGGCCTGTCACAGCGCCGGCAACGTCGAGATAAACACGTCGATGGAGCCCTCGCTCTCCGCGATGACGCGCAGTGTCTTCGAGTCGAAGGCGATGTCGGCGAGCCGCAGGCTGGTGATCTCGGCTGCCACCCGCACACCGTCGCCGCTTTGCTGCAGGTCGGCGATGGCGGCCGCGATCTTCTTCTGCGCATTGGTTGCGAAGGGCTTCAGATCGACCATCGCCTTCTCCGCCAGCACGCGCTGCAGATGGGGCATCGCCGCGCGTGCGGCAGCGCCGAGCAGGCCGAAGGCGGCCTCCGATTCGACTGCGACCTCGATGGAGTCGAGCCGCAAGGTCTGGCGCGCCGGGTCCAGCACCGGCACACCCCAGATGTGCACATAGGCTTCGGCGCCGAGGCCCAGGAAGCTCTTCTTCTCCTTTGCGTAGACCAGCAGCGTGAACAGCAGCCGGCTGCCAGAGGCCGCGACGCTTGCCTTCTTGACCGTGATATCGACGGAGCCGGAGCCGTCCTCCGGGAAGGTCTTGCCGGCAAACTGCGCTTCCACGATCTTGTTGATCTCGGTGAAGGGCATGTCGATGGGGACGGCGATATTGACGCCGCCTCGCGACGCCGGGCCGATGGTCAGCGTCGCCGGGAACGGGCAGTTCGGCTTGGTCTCGGTCGGCGTGATGCGGGTTTCCGCCTCGATCCCCATGGTCAGAATCATCGCCGATGAATCGATGCGCGGCTGGGCCGCGATTGCGCGCGTCGGCTTCAGCTCGATCCACAGGGGCGGCAGGCCGGAGCCTTCAGCGCCCTGCAATGGTATCGATCGGCACGCCTTGGCCCATTGCTGGCGTGCGTTCTGCTCGAAGGTCGGATCGTTTTTCATCCTCGCCTGCACCGCAGCAAGCTGCTCGGCAACCTGCTTGTCGATGACCGGCTTGACCTGCGCGGGCACGCTGATGCGCGCTCCGGCTGCCAACAGGGAGGTGTCGCCGAGGTTCACCTGCGCCTGCAGATTCGGTTCGATCCGCCATGCGGCCGCGAGCCGCGGGCGCGAGGTGACGAGCACGTTGCCTTTGATTTCACCGCTGACGTTGATGTTCTTGATGTTGATGCCGCCGAGTTGCTTGGCGGCATTGGCGCCGAGCAACCCGCCGATCGCATCGTTGACGACGTCGTTGGCCTTGGCCGAGAGTGAGCCGGTGACGTTCAGCTTGCCCGTCAACGGCGTGGTCAGCGAGAGTGCATCCTGCACGCCCGCCACCGCGATCGCTCCGCGCGAGGCGGTCCAGCCGATGTCGGCATTCTGCAGGATCTGCGACACCGGATTGTCGGCCTTGCCGCCGAAAGTGCGCGGGGTGGAGCGCTCGGCGGCGTCGCGGATCGCCGTCAGCGAGATCGAAACCGGCGCCAGCACGCGCGAGGAACGCGCGACAGGCGGAAGCGGCGGCAACTCGGCGAGCACCGGCGCCTTGCCTGTGCGCGGTGACAGGAAGTCCATGGCCTTCAGGCTGACGAAGAAGGAAACTGCGACCACGGCTATTGCAATGAGGATCGTCTTCAGACTGAAGTCGAACTCGATGCGTCCCGGCTTCAGGCGATTGAGATCAAACTTAAAGCGCATGGCTCCCCCGGAATCGGGCGGACTTTACCGATGGGGCAAGGGAAGCGCCAGACGGGTGGGGAGAACAGGACGGCAGCGTACAATTTGTCGTTATGTCGGCTATGGGTCTTGCTCAGCTCCTCATCCTGAGGAGCCCGCCGCAGGCGGGCGTCTCGAAGGATGCATTGGCTTGCGCTTCGCAAGTTGTTGCAGTGACGCTAGATCGCCACGCATGAATGCCTCTTTCTTGGCGCGGTTCCATCCCTTCAACTTTCGCTCGTTCTCTATGGCATCTGTAATTCGGTCGAACCATTGCGAGAACACGAGCTCAACCGGCCGCCGGGACTTCGTGTAACCGCCGAATGTCCCCGCGTTGTGCTGCGCTATCCTGATCTCAAGGGATGATCGGGTAGTTCCGACGTAGTAACTTCCGTCCGAGCATCGCAGAACGTAGAGCCACGCGCCTTCAAGCATTCGAGTGCCCGCCCCATCCTTCGAGACGCGCGCAAGGGCGCGCTCCTCAGGATGAGGCTAACTGCTGCCGCAGGAGTTGGAAAGGCGTCGAGAGGACAAGAATGGACTATGCAAAAATGGCGCCGTGAGGGCGCCATCTCGCTTCAACAGAATTTGAAAAAGATCAGCCGCGTTTGCCGCTCGCGCTGTCGGCTCGGCGATCCATCGGCAGCACGATCACCTTGGTGCCGACACGAACGCGATTGTACAGATCGATCACGTCCTCATTGACCAGACGCAGGCAGCCGGACGACACGCGGGTGCCGATGGTGTGCGGGGCGTTGGTGCCGTGAATGCGATAGACGGTGCCGCCGAGATACATTGCGCGGGCGCCGAGTGGATTGCCGGGACCGCCGGCCATGTGGCGCGGCAGATAGGGCTGGCGCGCGATCATCTCCGGCGGCGGAGTCCAGTCCGGCCATTCCGCCTTCCTGACGATGGTCTGCGTTCCCGACCAGGTGAAACCCTGGCGGCCGACGCCGATGCCGTAGCGCATCGCCTGACCGTTACCCATGATCAGATAGAGATAGGTGTTCGGCGTATCGATGATGATGGTGCCGGGAGCCTCGTGGCTCGGATAGTTCACGACCTGGCGCTTCAGGCGCGCGGGCAATTCATACGGACCGGCAGTCTCTTCGTCATCCGGCACCGCCTGCGCCGGAGGCGGCGCATATTGCTGTTGCGGAGCGAAGAAGGGAAACAGCGGCAGCGGAGCGGCCGTGGCCGGAGAGGTGAAGGCCATCGCACCGATGGTCAGCGCGCCCAGCGTGGCGGCAACGAGCTTTGCATTCAGCTTGGCTGAGTTGAGCATTGTCGGTCCCCTGTCGTTCTTTATGTTTTTCTTGCGCCTTGGCGCGCCGGTCCCGGGCGCGTCCTTGGTGCCATCAATACACATGAACTGTTTCGGGACGTTTGCACGAAACCGCCAAAATGGTTTCGTCGCTTTAACCGTTTGTTTCGTCCTGCAGTCGGGTGACGACACGTTTCCCGGCCCGCCGCGTCGGCTGCGCGGTGCGGATCAGCGCCGATCGTTCGGCGGCTTCTTGCCCTTTGGCGGCGCCTGCACCGGCGCGGCTCGCCGCGGCGGCTGCAGCACCGGCCGGCCGGGAAGTCCCGGCTGTTGCAATCCCGGCGCGGCGCCTTGCCTGAACTGGCCGCCTTGCTGCGGCAGGGGCTGCACGCCACCCGGCCGCTGGAAGCGCGGCGGAGTCCCGGCGGGGCCGCCCGGGCGGAATTGTCCGGCGGGCGCGCCCTGTGGCGGAGCGCCGGCCGGCGAACCCAGCCGTCCCGGCACGCCTGAGGGCAGGGTCTGTCCCGGACGAGGAGGTGGCCCCAGGCGTTGGGTTCCGCCCGGCTGCTGCCCGGTCTGCAATTGTCCCGGCTGCCGGTTGAGCTGGCCGGGCTGACCCGGCAGGCGCGATCGTTGGCCGGCCTGCTGCGGCGAACCCGGCGGCTGTTGTTGCAGGCCTTGCCGGCCGCGAAGGCCCGGCGGCTGCTGGCCCGGACGGTTCTGCAGTCCGGGCGGCTGACCGGGCCTGATCTGGCCGGGCAGGCCGTTCCGCCGCAATTGACCGGAGCCGCCCGGCTGTCCGGGGCGACGGAATTGTCCGGGCTGACGGATCGGCCGGTTCGGATTCACAAAGCCCGGATTGGCGCGGCGGAAGGCGCGCTGCTCGTTGAAGACGCGGCGGCCGAGCGTCTGGGTGGAGTGCACCAGACGCACAAAGCCCTGGTCGCGATCCATCATCTGCCGCGTGATTGCGATCGGCACGGCAGCGAACCGCGCGCCGCCGCCGCCGGGCCGGATGGTGAAGCCGCTGGCGCCCTGGCT
>JAHCKB010000121.1 GCA_026125985.1 Bradyrhizobium sp. | reverse complement strand
GAACGGCAAAGCCGTGTCCGGCGATGTCGAAGCGCGTACCTTGCTGGTGCAATTTCTGCGCGAGAACCTGCGGCTGACCGGCACCCATGTCGGCTGCGACACCTCGCAATGCGGCGCCTGTGTCGTGCATCTCGACGGCAAGGCGGTGAAGTCCTGCACCACGCTTGCGGTGATGGCCGACGGACATGAGGTCAAGACCATCGAGGGGCTGGCGGCGGACGGCGCGCCGCTGCATCCGATGCAGGAAGCCTTCCGCGAGCATCACGGACTGCAGTGCGGCTTCTGCACGCCCGGCATGATCATGACGGCGGTCGACCTGGTCCACCGCAAGGGCCATGACTTGTCCGATCAGGTCATCCGGGAGGAGCTGGAAGGCAATCTCTGCCGCTGCACCGGCTACCAGAACATCGTCGTATCGATCGCCGCCGGCGCCAAGGCGATGGCGAAGTCGGACCTCGCCTGACCTTTCATCGCGAACCGCGACCGGGAAATTTCTCATGTACGAATTCAAATATCATCGTCCCGCGACCGTTCGTCAGGCCGCCAACCTGCTGGCCAAGAACGAGGACGCCAAGGTCATTGCCGGAGGCCATACGCTGGTGCCGGTCATGAAGCAGCGGCTGGCAAGCCCGCCCCATCTGATCGACATCTCGCATGTCGAGGGACTCGACGCGATCGAAATGAAGGGCCGCTCGCTCGTGATCGGAGCGACCGCGAGGCATGCCGATGTTGCCGGCTCCGCCACGGTGCGTGAGGCGATCCCGGCACTGGCAGAGCTTGCCGGCCAGATCGGCGATCCCGCGGTGCGTCACAAGGGCACCATCGGCGGTTCGCTCGCCAACAACGATCCGACGGCGGACTATCCCGCCGCCGTCATGGCGCTCGATGCGACCATCGTCACCAACAAGCGGCGGCTGAAGGCGGAGGAGTTCTTCCAGGGCCTGTTCACGACCGCGCTGGAGCCCGACGAGATCATCACCAAGGTGATGTTCCCGCTGCCGAAGAAGGCGGCCTACATCAAGTTCCGCAACCAGGCTTCGCGCTACGCGCTGGTCGGCGTATTCGCGGCCAAGCGTCCTTCGGACGTGCGGGTGGCCGTGACCGGGGCGGGCTCCAACGGCGTGTTCCGCCTGACCGCGTTCGAGGAAGCCCTGAAGAAACGCTTCTCGCACAAGGTGCTCGATGGCCTGACCGTTTCGGCCGAGGGGCTGAACAGCGATCTGCACGGCAGTGCCGAGTACCGCGCACATCTGATCGGTGTGCTGGCGCGCCGCGCAGTGCAGGCAGCGACTGACCGCGAGTGACAACGACGTTTCTGTTTCCGAGATTGGCGGTCCCATGAGTGCATCGGCGCCTCCCAAATCCGTCGATGCGATGCTGGAGCTTCTGACATCGCGCGGCTACTTCGCCGAACGGTCGCTGGCAACGGTCGCCTATCTGTCGCTGCGGATGGGCCGGCCGCTGTTTCTGGAAGGCGAGGCCGGCGTCGGCAAGACCGAGATCGCCAAGGTGCTCGCCGCGGCACTGGGCCGAAAGCTGATTCGCCTGCAGTGCTACGAAGGGCTCGACGTATCTTCCGCCGTCTATGAGTGGAACAGCGCGGCGCAGATGATCGCGATCCGCCTGTCGGAAGCGGCCGGCGAGACCGATCGCGACCAGTTGTCGGCGGATATCTTTGCCGAGCGCTATCTGATCAAGCGGCCGCTGCTGCAGGCGCTGGAGCCTGACGTGGCTGGCAGCCCGGTGCTGCTGATCGACGAACTCGATCGCGCCGACGAAGCGTTCGAGGCCTATCTCCTCGAAATCCTCTCCGATTTCCAGGTCACCATTCCCGAATTCGGCACGGTCAAGGCGCCGCATCCGCCGATCGTCATCATCACCTCGAACCGCACCCGCGAGATCCACGATGCGCTGAAGCGGCGCTGTCTCTATCACTGGGTCGATTATCCCTCTGCCGAGCGGGAGCTTGCGATCGTCAAGAGCCGCGTGCCCGGCATTTCCGCGAAGCTGTCGCAGCAGGTCGTGCGTTTCGTGCAGGCGCTGCGCGACCAGGACTTCTACAAGTCGCCCGGCGTCGCCGAGACCATCGATTGGGCAACCGCCTTGACCGAACTCGATGCCCGCTCGCTGACCCCGCAGGTGGTCGGCGACACCCTCGGTGCGCTCCTGAAATACCAGGACGATATCGCGCGCATGCAGGGCGAGGGCCTGCAGAAGGTTTTGAAGGAAGCGACCAGCGAGAACTGACCGAAGGTCATTCCGGGGCACGCGAAGCGTGAACCCGGAATCTCGCGCCACAACCTCCAGATTCCGGGTTCGATGCTTCGCATCGCCCCGGAATGACGGGAACGGGTAACGATGGCTATCGACCACCTCAATCCGCCCACCGGGCAAATGGCCGACAACGTGGTCGGCTTTGCCCGCGCGTTGCGCGCGGCCGGACTTCCGGTCGGTCCGGGCGCCGTGATCGACGCCATGAACGCGCTGCAGGAGATCGACATCGGCAAGCGCGCCGACGTCTACACCACGCTGGAAGCGATCTTCGTCAAGCGCCACGAGCATGTGCTGATCTTTGAGCAGGCCTTTGACCTGTTCTTCCGCGCAGCCGAGGAATGGAAACATATGCTGGATTCCATACCGCTGCCGGATCACGCCAAGAAGCCGCCGCCGCCGGCGGCACGGCGCGTGCAGGAGGCGATGTCGCAGCCGGCGATGCGCGAGGAGATGCCGCAGGCCCAGGAACAGGAGCTCCGGCTTTCCGTATCTGACGCGGAAATCCTGCAGAAGAAGGATTTTGCGCAGATGAGCGCGGCGGAGATCGCGCAGGTGATCCGCGCGATTGCGAAGATGAGGCTGCCGCAGGCCGAACTCGTCACCCGCCGCCATCGCCCGGACCCGCGCGGGCTTCGTCTCGACATGCGCCGCACCATCCGCCGCAGCCTGCGGACGTCGGGCGAGATCATCGATATCCGCAAGCTCGGCCGCATCGAGAAGCCGGCACCGATCGTGGCGCTGCTCGATATCTCCGGCTCGATGAGCGAATACACAAGGCTGTTCCTGCATTTCCTCCATGCCATCACCGATGCCCGCAAGCGCGTCTCGGTTTTCCTGTTCGGCACGCGGCTGACCAACGTGACGCGGGCGCTGCGCGCCAGGGACCCGGACGAGGCGCTGGCGAGCTGCTCGCGGACGGTGGAGGACTGGGCCGGAGGAACGCGCATCGCCACCTCGCTGCACAGCTTCAACAAGCTGTGGGCGCGGCGAGTGCTGGGGCAGGGCGCCATCGTGTTGCTGATCTCCGACGGGCTGGAGCGCGAGGCCGACGACAAGCTCGCCTTCGAGATGGACCGGCTGCACCGCTCCTGCCGCCGTCTGATCTGGCTCAACCCGCTGCTCCGCTACAGCGGCTTCGAGGCCAAGGCGCAGGGCATCAAAATGATGCTGCCCCACGTTGACGAATTCCGCCCGGTGCATAACTTGAGTTCGATCGAAGGGCTGGTCGAGGCGCTTTCGGCGCCTCCCCCGCCGCACCACCGCAGCCTGATCCGCTCCGTAGCCTGATCGAGGTGTTGTCATGCTCAACCGCGACGAAGATATCCTGAAGGCCGCCGAGGACTGGCAGAAGGCCGGCCATGGCGTGGCGCTTGCCACGGTCGTTGAAACCTGGGGATCGGCTCCGCGGCCGGCGGGTTCGAGCCTCGTCATCAATGACGATGGCACATTCCTCGGCTCGGTTTCGGGCGGCTGCGTAGAAGGCGCCGTCGTCACCGAGGCGCTGGACGTGATCGCCAGCGGCAAGCCCAGGATGCTCGAATTCGGCGTCGCCGACGAGACGGCGTGGAATGTCGGCCTGTCCTGCGGAGGCACCATCCGCGTCTTTGTCGAAAAGGTTGGCTAGCCGTGAAACTCGAGATCCTCAAGGAGTTGAACGCCGAGCGCGCCGCACGCCGTCCGGTGATCGTGGTCACCGATACCGCCAGCGGCGAGCAACGGCTGGTGAAAGCCAGGGACATTGGCTCCGATCCGCTGCGCGCCGAACTCGCCAAGCAGCTCCGCATGGGCAAGAGCGGCAATGTCGAAGTCGGCGGCAAGAAGCTTTTTCTCAATGTCTACGCGCCGACCGCCAGGCTCGTGATCATCGGCGCGGTCCATATCAGCCAGGCGCTGGCGCCGCTGGCGCGCTCGCTCGACTACGACGTTGCGATCGTCGATCCGCGCACGGCCTTCGCCAGCCCCGAGCGTTTCCCCGACGTCAAGCTGATCGCCGAATGGCCCGACATCGCGCTGCCGCCGCTCAATGTCGATCACTACACCGCCTTTGTCGCGGTGACGCATGATCCAAAGATCGACGATCCGGCGCTGCTGCACGCCTTCGCCAAGGACTGCTTCTACATCGGCGCACTCGGCTCGCGGAAGACGCATGCCAAGCGTGTCGAACGGTTGCGGGCGCAGGGCGCATCCGAATCCGACATCGCGCGCATCCACGCGCCGATCGGCCTCGACATCGGAGCGGTGTCGCCGGCGGAGATCGCGGTCTCGATCATGGCCGAGATCACCGCGCAGTTGCGTCTGCCGCCCAGGGAAAAAGAACAGGCGGCATGAAGTTCGGCCCGGCCAGTCCGAGGGAGGCGATCGGCGGCGTGACCGTGCACACGCTGCGCCAGGGATCGCTGGTGCTGAAGAAGGGCACGACCATTGGTGCTGCCGAGGCCGAGGCGCTCGAAAAGGCCGGCGTCAGGGAGATCGTCGTCGTCCGGCTGGAGCAGGGCGATGTGTCCGAGGACGTTGCGGCGGCCGGCATCGCGCAGGCGGTGGCAGGCGACGGCGTCAATGTCGAGCGTGCCTTCACCGGGCGATCCAATCTTTTTGCAGGCCGCGCGGGCGTGCTGGTGATCGATCGCGCCGCGGTCGATCGCATCAACGGCGTCGATGAGTCGATCACGCTTGCGACGCTGCCCGCCTTCAAGCCGGTCGTCGAAGGCGAGATGATCGCCACCGTGAAGCTCATTCCATTTGGTGTCGACGGGAAGCTGCGCGATGCCGCCGTGGCGGTGTCGGGCAAGGATACGCTGCGGGTCGCGCCCTACATCATCCGGAAGGTCGGTATCGTCTCCACCCTGCTTCCGGGGCTTTCGCCGAAAGTGATCGACAAGACGCTGCGCGTCACGGCCGAGCGGCTGGCGCCGGCAGGCGCCGAGATCATTGCCGAGCGGCGCGTGCCCCACGATGAGATCGCGCTCGCCGCATCGATCAGGGAATTGCTCGGTCTCGGCGCCGAGCTGGTGATCGTGTTCGGGGCTTCTGCCATCGCCGACCGCCGCGACGTCATTCCCGCCGCACTCGCCGGCATCGGCGGCAAGGTGGAGCATTTCGGCATGCCGGTCGACCCCGGCAATCTGCTTCTGATCGGCAACGCCGGCGGCGTGCCCGTACTCGGTGCGCCCGGCTGTGCGCGTTCGCCGGTGGAAAACGGTTTCGACTGGGTGTTGATGCGGTTGCTGGCCGGCATCAAGGTCACGCGCGCCGATCTCACTGCGATGGGGGTGGGTGGGCTGCTGATGGAAATCGTCACGCGCGGTCAGCCCCGCAGCGCTCCGGACCCCGAAGGCAATCGCAACGTCTCTGCGATCGTGCTCGCCGCCGGCCGCTCGACGCGGATGGGCGGCCCGAACAAGCTGCTCGCCGAGCTCAATGGCAGGAAGCTGGTGCGGATCGTCGCCGAGCAGGCGCTGGCTTCGCGCGCGAGCGAAGTCATCATTGTCACCGGCCATCAGGCCGAGCTGGTCGAACAGGCGCTTGCAGGTTTGCATGTGAAATTCGTGCGCAATCCGGAGTTTGCCGGCGGGCTTGCAAGTTCCGTGCGAGCCGGAATCGCTGCGGTCTCCGACAAGGCCGACGGCGCCATCGTCTGTCTCGGCGACATGCCCTTGATCGACGCACAACTGATCGATCGGTTGATCGACGCCTTCGAGCCGGATCGCGGTCATCTCATCACCGTGCCGGTCGCCGAAGGACGTCGCGGTAACCCGGTGCTGTGGTCGCGTCGATTCTTCACGGAGTTGATGACGCTCGATGGCGATGTCGGTGCGCGACATTTGATCGCAAAGCATGCGGAAGCCGTTACCGAAGTGCCGGTCGAGGGCGAAAGCGCCTTTCTCGACATCGATACCCCGCAGGGGCTCGAGGCCGCACGAAAAGGCTGATCGCGCGCGAGCCTGCCTTTCAACTTGCCGTTCACCAAGTGGAAACATCCCCGCCCTAGATTCGCCCCGGTTTTGCCTCGGGGGAGGGGATTTTGATTGTTTCGACAGTGAAGGCGCGGCGGCGCGCACTGCTCATTGTGACGCTTGCCTTGCTGCTGGCCGCCTCGCGTTTCGTCACCGAGTCCCGGGCAGCAGGCGCCCTCGCTATCGGCAGTTGCGCGGCCTACGGGCAGTCTTACGACTATCCGGCGGTGGATGCGGCGCGAATTGCGGCGCTGAAGCAGTGCAAGGGCCAATGCAAGGCCATCACCATGAAGCGCGCCTGCGCAGCACTTGCCATCGACCTCGCCAATCCCTGCGGCGCGCATGGCTATGCGGTGAAGCCGAAGATCTCTTCCTCGCTCAATGCGGCAACCCGCAAATGCTACGAGTATGGCGGCAAGGAATGCGTGATCCGCGCCTGGGCCTGCGACGCCAGGGGATAGTTGCGTCATTCCTGGACCCGGGTTAGCACGAACCCGGATGACGACGAGATTTCAGGTGTGCGTCGCTGCAACCTGGAATGACAGACGGGGACGTGCATGCAGTTCGATACCAAGATCGCGGTCGTGATCCGGACCGATCTGGAAGCATGGCAGAAGCTCAACGTCGCTTCCTTTCTCACCTCGGGCATCGCCGCCAAATTCCCCGAATGCATCGGCGATCCCTATGAGGATGGCTCCGGCACGAAATATCTCTCGCTGATCGGCCAGCCGATCCTGATCTACGGCGCCGACCGCGCGGCGCTGTCGCGGGCGCTGGAACGCGCGCTGGCGCGCAACGTCATGCCGGCCGTCTATACCGAGGACATGTTCAAGACCACGCATGACGCCGCCAACCGCGAGGCGGTGAGGGCGGTCGCCCGCGCCGATCTCAATCTCGTCGGCATCGCCATGCGCGCCGAGCGCAAGGTGATCGACAAGATCATCGATGGTCTGAAGTTTCACAGTTAGCTTCCCGAGCTTGAGCACTGAATACCGGGCCGCCGCAGGCGGGCCGGGCAATTTCGCCGTTTTCGCACTTACCTTTATCTAAATACCTCTCACATCGATGTGACGGTTGTCGCGAGCGAAACAGGTTGAATATGACTGACTAGTCAGTCATATTATAACCATGAAACTCGCCGCCAAATCCAAGACCCGTTCTCCGCCAGCCCGGCGTCGCGTCGCGAGCAGGGCGGCACGCGCCAGCGAGACCAAGGTGGTCTCGGCGCCGCTTTCCAGGCCCAACCGCGCCGAGCGGGCAGCCGAGCGACGCCAGGCGATCGTCGATGCTGCGATGGAGGAGTTCATCGCGCGCGGCTTTGCCGCCACGCGGCTCGACGACATCGCCAAAAGGGCGGGCGTCGCAAAAGGGACGATCTACCTGCACTTCAAGGACAAGGAATCGATGTTCGAGGAACTGATCCGCACCGCCATCGTGCCGCTGGTCGGCCGCTTGCAGGCGCCGCCGCCAGCAGGCGCGACGGTGCGCGAGCTGGTGGAGGGATTTGCGCTCACCTTCATCAGGGAGGTGGTGAACACGCGGCGCGGCGACATCGTGCGGCTGATCGTGGCGGAGGGGCCGCGCTTTCCGTCGATTGCCGACTTCTACTACCGCGAGGTGGTGTCGAAGGGACTCGCCGGCATGCGGGCGGTGATCGAACTCGGGATTGCGCGCGGCGAGATCGCGAACGCAAACCTCGCGAGGTTCCCTCAGATCCTCATCGCGCCTGCGCTGATCGCAGTGATCTGGCAGAGCCTTTTTGCAAAACACGCGCCGCTAGATGCGATCGAGATGTTTCGCACGCATCTCGATCTGATCTTCGGCGAACGGAGGACGACATGACCCCGTCGCGAATGACGATATGGCTTCTGGCAGCGCTCGCTTTGACGCTCGCAGGCTGCAACGACAAGCGCGACCCCGGCTTCCAGGGCTGGGTCGAAGCGGACATGATCTTCGTCAGCCCCGACGAAAGCGGGCGCGTGACCAGGCTTCTCGTCCGCGAGGGCGACCAGGTGAAGGTCGGCGACCAGCTTTATTCGGTCGATGACGATCTGCAGCAGGCCGATCTCAACCAGAACAAGGCGACGCTCGCCAATGCGCAGCAGACCTACGACCGCGCCGCATCGCTGAGCAGGACCGGCGCCGGTACGCAGGCTTCTCTCGACTCGGCGATCTCATCGCTGCGGGTAGCCGAAGCGCGCGTCAACACGTCGGAGACGCGGCTGGCGCGGCGCAAGGGTTTTGCGCCGGTAGCCGGCGTGATCCAGCAGATCTATTTCCGCGAAGGCGAGATGGTGGCGGCGCAGCGGCCAGTGCTGTCGATCATGCCGCCCGGCAACATGAAGATCCGCTTCTTCGTGCCGGAGACCGAGCTGCCGAAGCTTGCCATCGGCGAACAGGTCAAGGTGACCTGCGACAATTGCTCGGCCGATCTGACCGCAAAGATCTACTTCATCGCGACCACGGCCGAATACACCCCGCCGGTGATCTACAGCCTCGATGAGCGCAGCAAGCTCGTCTATCTGATCCAGGCGAGGCCCTCGCGGCCCGACGCGCTGCGCGTCGGCCAGCCGGTCAGCGTCTACCTCAACGGCCGGGCTCCGGTTGCGGACAAGGTTCCTGTGGCGGACAAGCGATGACCGGCGTCTCACCATCCATCGCGGCGGATATCGCCATCGATGTCGAGGGACTGACCAAGTCGTTCGGCGGCCGTACCGTCGTGCAGAACCTGTCCATGCAGGTCAGGCGCGGCACGATCTACGGTTTCCTCGGGCCCAACGGTTCGGGCAAGACCACCACCATCCGCATGCTCTGCGGGCTGTTGACGCCCGACAGCGGCACCGGCACCTGCCTCGGCTATGACATCCTCCGCGACGCCGACAAGATCAAGCTCCGGGTCGGCTACATGACGCAGCGCTTCTCGCTCTATCAGGACCTTTCCGTGCGGGAGAACCTCGAATTCGTCGCACGGCTCTACGGCCTGCCGAATCCGAGGCGGGCAGCGCGCGACATGATCGAACGCCTCGGACTTTCCGGCCGCGAGGAACAGCTTGCCGGCGAACTCTCCGGCGGCTGGAAGCAGCGGCTTGCGCTCGGCGCCTGCACGCTGCCGAGCCCGCAATTGCTGCTGCTGGACGAGCCGACCGCCGGCGTCGATCCCAAGGCGCGGCGCGATTTCTGGAACGAGATTCACGCGCTTGCCGCCGAAGGGCTCACCGTGCTGGTCTCCACCCATTACATGGACGAGGCCGAGCGCTGTCACGAGATCGCCTATATCGCCTACGGCAACCTGCTGGCGCACGGCACCGTCGAGGAAGTGATCGCCAACTCGTCGCTTTCGACCTGGAACGTCACCGGCGACCTCAACGGTCTTGCCGCTGAACTCACCGGCAAGCCGGGCGTCGACATGGTGGCGCCGTTCGGCACGTCGCTGCACGTCTCTGGCCGCGACGAGGCGGCATTGGAAGCCAGCATCGCGCCGTATCGCGCCAGCGACCATTGGCACTGGCAGAAGACCGCGCCTTCGCTGGAAGACGTGTTCATCGACCTGATGAGCCGCTCCAAGGACAATTTCCAATGAGCGTCAGCGCATCACCCGGGCAACCTCGCGAGGCGAGGGACACTTTCGGCTTCTGGCGGCGCAGCTTTGCCATGCTGCTGAAGGAATTCATCCAGCTCCGGCGCGACCGCGTGTCGTTTGCGATGATCGTGATGATACCGGTGATGCAGCTCATGCTGTTCGGCTATGCCATCAACACCACGCCGCGCAACCTGCCGAGCGCGGTGCTGCTGCAGGAAGATACTGATGTCGGCCGCTCCATCCTGAAGGCGATGGAAAACACCGCCTATTTCCGCTTTACGCGTGAGGTTCACACGGTCGAGGAATTCGACAATCTGCTGCAGTCCGGCAAGGTGCTGTTCGGCGTCGAAATTCCGCGCGGCTTCGAGCGCGCGGTGCGGCGCGGCGACAAGCCGGCGCTGCTGGTTGCGGCCGATGCCACCGATCCGGTGGCGGCCGGCTCTGCCCTCGGTGCGCTCGGCACCCTGGTGCAGACGGCGCTCCAGCACGACCTGCATACCGGCGATCCCCCCGACCCGCCGTTCGAGATCAGGACACATGCGCGTTACAACCCCGCGGCCTCCTCGCGGCTCAACATCGTGCCCGGCCTGCTGGGCACCATCCTGACCATGACCATGCTGATCTTCACCGCGCTTTCGGTGACGCGCGAGATCGAGCGCGGCACCATGGAGAGCCTGCTGTCGATGCCGATCAAGCCGGTCGAGGTGATGTTCGGCAAGATCGTGCCCTATGTGCTGGTCGGCTTCATCCAGGCGACCCTGATCATCGGGATCGGCGTGCTGCTGTTCGGCGTACCCATTCTCGGCAGCGTCCTGATGCTTGCGGTGCTGTCGACGCTGTTCATCACCACCAATCTCTCGATCGGCTACACGTTCTCCACCATCGTGCAGAACCAGCTCCAGGCGATGCAGCTCTCGATGATGTTCTTCCTGCCGAGCATCCTGCTGTCCGGCTTCATGTTTCCGTTCGCGGGCATGCCGGTCTGGGCGCAATATCTCGGTGAGGGCTTGCCGCTGACGCACTACATCCGCATCGTCCGCGCCATCATGCTGAAGGGCGCAACGATCGAGAATCTGCAATACGACACAATTGCACTCATTGCCCTGATGTTGCTGGCAATGACGATTGCGGTTACACGTTTCCGCCGCACGCTGGACTGAGGCAATATGATCGGCGCCTGACGCCGGCAGCCTCGGACAGGCAAGCCGCGATTGTCCGCGCATCCGGGAATCCCGGAATGCCGTGATCGTGCTCGCGAACGACGCGGAATGACAAGGGGCCGTCATGCCTGGTTTCTGGAGCGGGAGGAAAAGCGAGGAGGGCGGCGCGGTGTCGCAAGACTTCCGGCATGCGTTGATGCAGGAGGTCATGAAGACTGAGTTGTTGCGTATCAAGGCCCTGATCGCAACTGCGGCCGTGCTCTCCGCTATCCTCTGGACGGTTTATTTCTTTGCCCCGGAAGAGATAAGCCGGATGTGGCACGGCAATTTGAGGCCGCACTATCTCTATTCCATCATCGTGCCGTTCGTGCTGTTCGAACTGTGGGTGCATGGCGCGATCACACGCCATATGCGCAAGGGCCTGGACCTGCCCATATTCAGGCGTTACATCGGCGCCTTGATCGAAACCTCGATGCCGACGATGGCATTGGCGCTGCATATCAACGGCATGGGATCGGTGGCTGCGCTGGGCTTCGTTGCGCCCCTGATCTATTTCATTTTCATCATCCTCTCGACGCTTCGGCTGGATTTCTGGCTCTCGACCTTCACCGGTGCGGTTGCCGCCATCGAGCTGTTCTGCATGGCGATGTTCTATCATCCAGCCACCGGCGCGGAGGCCGAGCCGGTCTACTACCATGCTGCGCGCAGCCTGATCGTCTTCGCTTGCGGCGTGCTGGCGGGAGCGGTCGGGCACCAGTTGCGCCGCCAGTTCGAGTCGAGCATCAGGGCCGCGACCGCCCGCGACCGCATCACCAATCTGTTCGGCCAGCACGTCTCACCGCAGGTGGTGGACCGCCTGATGGCCGAGGGCGCCGGCGCTGCCGCCGGGAGTGACATACGCCGGGTCGCCGTGATGTTCGTCGATTTCAGAAGCTTCACCGCCGGCGCGCGCGATCGTTCGCCGCAGGAAGTGGTCGACCGGCTCGACGGTGCGTTCGCCGTGCTGGTCGAAATTCTCGATCGCCATGGCGGCATCGTGAACAAGTTTCTCGGC
Source organism: Bradyrhizobium sp. (assembly GCA_026125985.1). Lineage (GTDB taxonomy): Bacteria > Pseudomonadota > Alphaproteobacteria > Rhizobiales > Xanthobacteraceae > Bradyrhizobium. The sequence goes on along the minus strand of JAHCKB010000121.1, from coordinate 504 downwards.
GACGGTTTTCTCGCGCTGTTCGGCGCGCCGCTGGAGGCGCCGGATCCCGCGCACCGCGCGGTGGCGGCGGCCCGCGAGATGCTGGAGGCGAACGACCGCGTCAACAAGGCCACCGCCTGGCCGCTGCGCATCGGGATCGGCATCCACATCGGCGAAGTCGTGGCCGGCAGCATCGGTTCGCCGCGCCGCAAGGAATATACCGTGATCGGTGACACCGTGAACTTTGCGGCGCGGATCGAAGCGCTCAACAAGGACTTCAATTCGCAGTTCCTGGTGTCGCAGGCGGTGCATGATGCGCTGGGCGAGGACTGCAAGGACGCGGTAGCGCTCGGCGAGGTGCCGATCCGCGGATACGACCGCCCAATGGCGGTGTGGCAGTTGGGATAGGAGTAATAGCATGCAGCGGCGCTACATCACCGTCGACGTCTTCACCGATCGCGCCTTCGGCGGCAACCCGCTCGCCGTCGTGCTCGATGCCGAAGGGCTTTCGACCGGGCAAATGCA
>JAHCKB010000120.1 GCA_026125985.1 Bradyrhizobium sp. | reverse complement strand
CCTGATCGGAATTTCGATTTGCGGCGTGCTGCTGGCGCCGCTGTCCGGCCTCGCCCAGTTGGACCAGGAGCGCTGCTTCCCCTGGCAGGAACTTCGCGACGGCGCCTGCACCGCAAAGGCTGCGCCTGCGGCCACCCAGTCCCGTCAGCTCACGACAACGCCGCGCGACGATCCGCCACCAGCGGCTGCGCCGGTCACCCCTGCCCCTCCCCGGCCTCCCGCGCCCGCGGCGGCGGTCCCGCCTGCTGCCGCCCCAAAGACCGCCATCCGCTGTGACGGCGGCACGGCGACGGGCGGCACCTGCACCTGTCCCGCGGGCTACACCCTGCTTCCCGCGGCGACCGGGGGCGGCACCTGCGTCCGGCGCAATGCCGAAAACTGTCGTGGCGGCGCCCTGACCGCAACGGGCATCTGCCTGTGCGACGGCCGCGTCACCATGTCGGGAGAGGTCTACAGGCTCGAGTTCCTCGACGGCCAGTGCGTGCCCAAGCACTGTCCCGACAAGACTTATCTGAAGGACGGCAAGTGCGTCGCCAGCAACGACACGCGCTTCTCCTTCACTTGTCGCACCGGCTACATTCCCGACGATTCCGTTCCGGGCACCGCTGCAACCGGCCTTCGTTGCGTGCCGGACCCGGCCTACTGCCCGCCGGAGGCGAAGCGGAGAGATGGCGGCTGCACGAAAACTTCAGCGATCCCGATCAACTGTTTCGAAAATCGATGCACCTGCGGTCCCAACGCAGAGTGGGCAAGTTACCTCTGCGAATGCACTGCGCCGTACAGCAACGTCAACGGCACCTGCGTAACCGCGTCAACGGCATCCGTGGGCCAGAGCAGCAAACCCGAGTTGCAATCGACCGATCCGGCGCCCAGGCGCAGGGCGTGCTCTCGCTGGATGGTTCGCACGCGATCGGGCAAATGCGTTTCCGTGCGGCGGAGGCTACAGAACGAATTCGGCGTCTTCCATGAGAGCCCCTATCGCCATCGCTATTTCCCCGCACGGTAGCGAGCGGCGCAACAACCGGACAACTTGCGAGGTGGTGCTACCGTCGCCGCGCGCGCCACACCCGCTGCAATTTAGCGGGATGCGCCAGGATGCGCATCGCAAGAAATGACGGTTCCGCCTTGGGCGTCGTCACCGGTCGTGGCGCAGCCTGCATCGCAGCGATCGGGGGCACTTCAACTGCCGAGATCAGTTTTACCGGCTCCGGCGTTGTGACCGGGGAGTTTGCCTTGGTCGGCGTCGCGATGGGCAGCACCGGTGCCGCGGCTCTCGGCGGCGGGCGCACATGACGGGTTCGGGCAATTGCGAGCCCCTTGCTGAAGTCGTCGGGATTGAACCATTTCTGGCCGCTCACCCCGTCCAGCAGATTGTCGTCCCACAGCCGTTCGATCGGAATGTCGAACTGGCCATTGTGCTTCTGGTTGATCGCCTGCATCCCGAAACCGGTGACCGCCCATTGCCGGCCGAGCCAGAAGATGTCGCGATGCAGCGCCATTTCAGAACATGATCCCGAAAAGTGGGAGCCGATCTTCGGACAAGATCATGCCCCAGGCAAGACAGGCGACCTATTCGATGACTTCAAGTCCGCCCATATAGGGTTGCAGCACGTCGGGCACGGCGATCGAGCCACCCTGCTGCTGGTAGGTCTCCATCACGGCAATCAGCGCACGGCCGACCGCGGTGCCGGATCCGTTCAGCGTATGCACGAAGCGCGGCTTGCCGTCGCTCGCGCGGTAACGCGCGTCCATGCGCCGCGCCTGGAAATCGCCGCACACCGAGCAGGAGGAGATTTCGCGGAATGCGCCTCCGTCGCCCTGTCCGGGCATCCAGACCTCGATGTCGTAGGTCTTCTGCGCGGAGAAGCCCATATCGCCGGCGCACAACGTCATCACCCGGTAATGCAAATCCAGCCGCCGCAGCACTTCCTCGGCGCAGGCAAGCATGCGTTCCAGCTCGTCCTTGCTCTTCTCAGGCGTTGCGATCGACACCAGTTCGACCTTGCTGAACTGGTGTTGCCGGATCATGCCGCGCGTATCCCGCCCCGCAGCGCCCGCTTCCGCGCGGAAACACGGCGTCAGCGCGGTCAGGCGCATCGGCAATTCCTTTTCGTCGAGGATCGATTCGCGGGCGAGATTGGTCAGTGACACCTCTGCCGTCGGAATCAGGCCAAGGCGCTGGTTCCGCAAATCTTCCGTCGGCGCAGCGAGCAGTTCGCCCTTGATCGCCCAGAACTGATCGTCCTCGAATTTCGGCAACTGCCCAGTGCCGAACATCACGTCGTTACGGACCAGCAACGGCGGATTGATCTCGGTGTAGCCGTGCTCGTTGGTGTGAAGATCAAGCATGAACTGCCCGATCGCGCGCTCCAGCCGCGCGAGTCCCTTCTTGAGCACCACGAAGCGCGCGCCGGAAAGTTTGGCCGCCGCCTCGAAATCCATGTAGCCGAGCGCGCCGCCGAGATCATCATGCGGCTTGGGCGGGGAGCCGTACTCGCGCGCCTTGCCGAATACATGATGCTGCACGTTGCCGCGCTCGTCGGTGCCATCGGGCACCTCGTCCAGCGGCAGATTGGGAATAGCGGACAGCTCTCTCGCCAGCTCATCGTCAGCCGTCTTCGCTGCCGTCTCGAGCTCGGGCATCCTGGTCTTGAGTTCGGCAACCTCGGCCATCAACGCATTGGCGCGCGCCTCGTCCTTGGCCTTCTTTGCTTCGCCGATTTCCTTCGACGCCGCATTGCGCCGCGCCTGCGCCTGTTCGGACGCCAGGATCGCCGCGCGACGCCTTTCGTCGATTGCCAGCAATGACGCCGATAACGGCGACAGCCCGCGCCGCTTCAGGCCGGCGTCGAAGAATTGCGGGTTGTCGCGGATGGCTTTGATGTCGTGCATGGCTGGCAGTTCCTGAATCGAGCCGGTAAAGGCGCGCATCCAGTACCGCGAACAGGGCCGATTTGGAACAGCGAAAGGGCCCTATTCCGCCGGGTTGGCGGCGGATGGCGCGCCGGACGACGCCGGAGCAGCCGCCTTCTTTTCCACCACGCGAACGGCAAGGATGGCGCCCTCGTAGAGCAGAAGGAGCGGGAAGGCCAGCGAAGCCTGGCTCAGCACGTCGGGCGGGGTCAACACGGCTGCGATAACGAAAGCGCCGACGATGAAATAGCGCCGCTTTTCCCGCAGCATCTGCGCATTGACGACGCCGATACGCCCGAGCAGCGTCAGGATCACAGGGAGCTGGAAAGCGATTCCGAAAGCAAAGATCAGCGACATCATCAGCGACAGGTATTCGCCGACCTTGGGCAGCAGCTGGATCTTGGCGGTATCGTCGCCGCCCATCTGCTGCATGCCGAGCGAGAAGCGCGACAACATCGGCATCACGACGAAATAGACCAGCATCGCGCCAAGCACGAAGAACACCGGCGTTGCGACCAGATACGGCAGGAAGGCATTTCGTTCGTGCTTGTAAAGGCCGGGTGCGACGAACTTGTAGATCTGGGTCGCCACGATCGGAAACGAGATGAAGGCTGCACCGAACAGCGCAAGCTTCAGCTGGGTGATGAAATATTCCAGCAGCGCGGTGTAGATGAACGTCGAATTCTCCGGCCCGGCTACCCAGACATAGGGCCAGACCAGCACGTTGTAGATCTGCTTGGCGAAGAAGAAGCAGCCGATGAAGGCCAGGCCGAAGGCAAGCAGCGCCTTGATCAGCCGCGAGCGCAGCTCGATCAGGTGATCCATCAACGGGGCCTTGCTGGCCTCGATGTCCTCGGCGCTCATGACGCTTTGGCTTCCTTCGTCGCTTCGACCGCGGCAGCCTGCTCCTGCGGCGCCGGTTGGGTTTCGCGAACGATGGCAAGCGGCTCATCGGCCGCAGCGTGCGTCTCCGCCTCGACGAAGCTCTGCGGCGTTGGCGTTGCGGATTCGCTCGTCGTTACGGACTCCGCGACGTCTCCGGAGGCCGAGGCGTCGGCGGGCTTGTCGATGGCAAGCGCATCGGTGACGTCCTTTTGCAGTTCGGTCATCACATTGGCGCCGGTGAAGCCGGTGGCGGCGTCCTTGACCTCGTCGAAGCTCTTCTTGAGATCGGCCACTTCGGCCTCGCGCATGGCTTCCTGGAACTGCCCCTGAAATTCGGCGGCCATCTTGCGGGCCTTGCCGATCCACTGGCCGACCATGCGCAGCACGCCGGGCAATTCCTTCGGGCCGATGGCAATCAGCGCGACAACCGCGATGATGACCAGTTCACTCCACCCGATATCGAACATGAAACAATCCGCCCACGCGAGCCCGTCAGAACCTCAACTCCAATAGCAGGATTTGAGGGCGCCCGCGGCTTTTCTCAGTCGGTCCCGATACCCGGATCAGACCGCCTTGCTGCCGACGTCGGACCGTGTCGCGGTGGGCGCCGGAGACGCATTATGGTCGATCGTCTTCACCGGCTCTGCGGGCTTCTCGTCCTCGTCTTCCTTCATGCCCTTCTTGAAGGCCTTGATGCCACCAGCGACGTCACCCATCAGGTCGGAAATCTTGCCGCGCCCGAACAACAGCAGGACCACTGCGATCACGACGATCCAGTGCCAAATGCTAAACGAACCCATCCTGCAACCCTCCAAACATGCGGGGCCGGCGCCGGCCCTGGCTTTGAGCGGAAGGTAGGCCTGAAGGTTGCCAAAAACAAGGACTTAGGCCGCGGCAAATCGCTGTCGGACTTACGTATTATTGCTACCGTTAACCCGGGAATGGCGTCCCTTTTGACGCGGTTTCCTCACGCGAACCGGCTTCCACTTCGCCTGAAAACGCTATGCCAACGGAATTAGTTGTCCTCGCCCTTCTCAGGCTCTTTCTCCGGTTCCGGCGCGGGCGCCAGCAGCAGTTCCAGCGTATCGCCGGGCTCCAGCGCATCCTCGTCCTCGCGCAGCGCCGGATCGTCTGACGGGTTCGGCACGTTGAAGCCGGTCGGCAGCCGGGAATCCAGCAGGCCCGTGCCCTTCAATTCTTCGAGACCCGGCAGATCCGAGAGCTGCTCGAGGCTGAACTGGGTGAGGAAGGCCTCGGTGGTGCCGAAGGTCAGCGGGCGGCCCGGCGTCTTGCGCCGGCCGCGCGGACGGATCCAGCCCGTCTCCAGCAGCACGTCGAGCGTGCCTTTTGAGGTGATGACGCCGCGGATCTCCTCGATCTCGGCACGCGTCACCGGCTGGTGGTAGGCGATGATGGCGAGCACTTCGATCGCGGCGCGCGACAGCCGCCGCGTTTCCGTGCTTTCGCGCGTCATCAGCCAGGACAAATCGCCCGCGGTTCGGAAGGTCCACTTGTTGGCGACGCGAACGAGATTGACGCCGCGCGGCGCATATTCGGCCTGCAACTGCGCCAGCGCTGCCTTGACGTCGACACCGTCGGGCATGCGCTTGGCGAGCGTCGCCTGATCGATCGGTTCGGCGGACGCAAACAGCAGGGCCTCCAGCAGCCGCAGCTCCTCGGGCCGTACTTGCGGATCGGCTGGTGTCATCTCGTCGTCAGCCACGCGCTTCTCCGCCAGGCTTGCCATGGGCAAAGTCTCCCTTCCTGCACTTACTCGACCGGACCTTCCGACGCGGCGCCAACGGCCTGCGGCGGTCTCTTCCGGAAGTACAAAGGCGCAAACGCCTCTTTCTGGTTCAGCTCCATCTCGCCCTCGCGCACGAGTTCGAGCGCCGAAGCGAAGCTCGAGGCAAACACGGTGGCGCGCTGCGAGGGATCGACCACGTACTGCATCAAGAGCTCGTCGAGGCAGCTCCAGTCTTCGGCCGTGCCGATCAGCCGCTCCAGCGAGGCGCGCGCTTCCGACAGCGACCACACCGTGCGCTTGGCAAGATGCACGTTGGCGAGCACGCGCTGCTGGCGCTGCGAAGCATAGGCCGTCAGCAGGTCGTAGAGCGTCGCAGTGTATTTCGGGTGACGGATTTCGGCGATCGATTCCGGATTGCCACGCGGAAAGATATCGCGCTGGAACTGCGGCCGGTTCATCAGCCGGTTCGCCGCCTCGCGAATGGCCTCCAGCCGGCGCAGCCGGTTGGCGAGCGCGGTGGCCATTTCCTCGGCGCTCGGCCCATCGGGGGCGGCCGGCTCCGGCAGCAGCAGCCGCGATTTCAGGTAAGCGAGCCAGGCTGCCATCACGAGATAGTCGCCGGCCAGTTCGAGCCGGATCTTCCGTGCAGCCTCGATAAAGGCGAGATACTGGTCGGCCAGCGCCAGGATGGAGATCTTGGAAAGATCGACCTTCTGCTGCCGCGCCAGCGTCAGCAACAGATCAAGCGGTCCTTCGTAGCCGCCGACATCGACGACCAGCGCCGGTTCGCCCTCGGCCATCTCGGCCGGACGCCCGGTCTCGAACGACAGAATTTCCGCGGTCATGCCACCCCCGCCCGTCCAACCAATGCGTCCAGTTCGGCCCGCGCCGCCTTGCGATCAAACGGCACCGGCTGCTTGCGCGAGGCCAGGGCCCTCGTGGCGCGCTCCAGCGCCTTGCCGGACAGCATCGGCGTTTGATCGGCGACCTCGCGCATCTCGTCGAGCTTGCCGTTGCAGTGCAGGACCATGTCGCAACCGGCTGCAACGATGGCCTGCGTGCGCTCGGCGATCGATCCCGCCAGCGCATTCATGGAAACATCGTCACTCATCAACAGACCCTGGAACCCGATACACCCGCGAATCACCTGCTCGACGATTGTCGCAGAAGTCGTCGCCGGTTGGGCGGGGTCCAGAGCGCTAAACACAACATGTGCGGTCATCGCCATCGGCAGGTCCGCCAGTGGAACAAACGCCGCAAAGTCGGTGCGCTCCAGCTCGTTTCGGGGCGTATCGACCGTTGGCAGGCGGAAATGGCTGTCTGCGGTTGCCCGTCCATGGCCTGGAATGTGCTTTAGGACGGGCAGGATACCGCCCTGCTCCAGCCCGTGCGTGACCGCCCGGGCGATGGCCGCCACCTTGCCGGGCTCGGTTCCGTAGGCCCGGTTCCCGATCACGTTGTCGGCGCCGGGTACGGGGATGTCCGCCAGCGGCAGGCAATCCACGGATATGCCGAGTTCGGCAAGGTCGGCCGCGATCAGCCGGTTGCTCAACCGTGCGGCCTCCAGCCCCAGCGAGGGATCACGGTCGTAGAGGGAGCCGAATACCGCTCCCGGTGGGTAGACCGGCCAATGCGGCGGTCCCAGCCGCTGCACCCGCCCGCCCTCCTGGTCGATCAGGACGGGAGCTTCCGGGTCGCCGAGATTTTCTCGCAATTCGGCCACCAGCCGAGCCACTTGGGCCGGGGTATCGACATTGCGTTTGAACAGAATGAAGCCCCACGGCCGTTCGGCGCGAATAAACTCGCGCTCGGCTGCGGTCAGCTCGGGTCCTGCTACGCCCGTGATGAATGCGCGGTTCGGCATGGGCCGGGTTTGCCCTCAGCCCGCACGGGGGTCAAGGAAACCGCGTTCAATTGCTTTGGATGACGCACTGCCCGCCGGCAGCCTTCAAGTTGCTGCAAACCTGGATAGCCTCGTCCCGGGTACCGAACGGGCCGACCATGGCACGGTAGTACACGCCCCTTTCACCGAGATCGGCGCGCTTGATCAGCGGTGCACGGGAGCCCAGCACACTGGGGAACTTGTTCTGCAGCGATCGGAACGAGGCTTGCGCATCGGCCTCCGACCTCTGCGAGGAGACCTGGACCACATAGCCACCGCTGATCGGAGCGGGCGCTGGCGGCGGGCTGACAGCAGCAATACGCTCGGGTGGAGCCGACGCACCAGCCTGAGGGGTCAGCGAGAGCGGGCCGTTCGCGCTGGCATTGGCCGATGTCGGCGGGTTGCGCGGAGCGGCCGGGGTTTGCGTCCGGGGAGCCACGACCTGCGCCGGCGGAGCTGCCGTCGGCTTCGGCTCGGCGCCGGCGGGCAAGCCTGCCTCCGCGGCGTCGCCCTTGACCGACAGCGTCCTGATCCGCCGCGGCTCGCTGTTGGAAAGGGTGCCGTTGGCGGCAGCAGTCGGCGGCGGCGGCGCGGCGGGCGTGACGCTCGCCGGCGAAGGCGGATTGAAGTTCTGGTTCAACGGCGGGAACACGACACGCGGACCGCTGCGCGCATTGATGTCGACCGGCGTCTCCTCGCGCGGCACGATCTTCTCATTGGCATCGCCAAACGTCATGCGATCGGGCGCCTTTGGCGCAGCATCAGGCTGCGCCGGCACGATCTTGGTCGGGCTGTTGTCGGCCTTGATGACCGGCGGTTCACCGCTGCGCGGAGAGCCGACGAGATTGCGGTAGGCAAAGGCCGCACCGGTACCGACCACGGCAAGCGCCAGAACGGCTACGACCGTGATCATGCCGCCGCGCTTGCGCGGCTGCTCTTCCATCTCATCGTCGTAGGCACCCTGATAGGCGTAGGGATCATCGGGATAGGCAGGATCGCGCTGATAGTCCTGAGCAGACTCGATCTGGCCGTACAACGCATCGTCATAGCGCGAGGGGTCGAGCTGCTGCTCGTCTGCGTATTTCTGCTCGTCCTGATATTGCTCGTCCTGGTATTGATATTGCGCCTGATGAGGCGCCGCCGGCTGCTGTCCGCCAAGGCGATGCAGTGGATGCACCGGGCTCGGCCGGTAGTCCGTCTCATCATCATACGGCGGCGGTGGCGGCGCAGGCGGCTGCATCCTTGCATTGGCGCGCTGCATCCACGGCGGCGGACCGGCAGGACGCTCAGGTTCGGGTTCGTACGCGTCCTCGGGCGGATATGGCTGCGGCTGATATTGCGGCTCCGGGTGGCGCTGCACGGGTTGTTTCTCCTGGGCGCGGCCCATCGCAAACGGATCGGTCTGGCCGATCAGCCGTGCCAGTTCAGCCAATGGATCGCCTTCACCCGGATGGCCATGCTGATCCGCGCCGCGACCATAGTCATCATGGGCGGGAAACGGTCGGTCCTGGTAACGATCAGCCATCGCCTGCGATGCATCCCCATCAGGAAGGAGCCAAATCGTACGACAAACGATTGGTCACCCGCCAGATGCCGCGGACATCCCCATGTGCGCGGCGGTCTACCCCTAGCTACCCAAGCTACCTCATCTCGGTCGGAGCGTGGACGCCCAGTATGGCCAGTCCCGACGCCAGAACCGAGACGACGCCCTGAACCATCGCCAAGCGCGCCTTTGTAAGCTCTGCATCATGATTGATAATGAAGCGTAAATGGGGCAAATCGCGGCCCTTTGTCCAAAGTGCATGAAATTCGCTGGCTAAATCATACAGGTAAAAGGCGATTCGGTGTGGCTCATGTGCGGTGGCCGCCGCCTCGACCGTCCGGGGATAGACCGCCAGCCGCTTCAAAAGGTCGAGTTCCGCGGGTTCCGTCAGCCGTACCACGGCGGCTTTCGCGAGATAGGCCACCCGTGCAGCCGCCTCCTCGGGCAGGCCCGGCACCACCTCCTCCCGCGCATTGCGGAAGATGGAATGGCCACGGGCATGACCGTACTGGACATAGAACACGGCGTTGTCCTTGGACTGCTCGATCACCTTGGCGAGGTCGAAATCCAGCACCGCATCGTTCTTGCGGAACAGCATCATGAAGCGCACGGGGTCGGAGCCGACTTCGTCGACGACTTCCCGCAGGGTGACGAAATCGCCCGACCGCTTCGACATCCGGACCTGCTCACCATTGCGCAACAGGCGCACGAGCTGGACGATCTTGACGTCGAGCGCGGCCTTGCCGTCGGTAACCGCCTTGATGGCGGCCTGTACGCGCTTGATATAGCCGCCGTGATCGGCACCCCACACGTCGATCAGGTCACGAAAGCCGCGATCGAACTTGTTCTTGTGATAGGCGATGTCGGAGGCGAAATAGGTGTAGGAGCCGTCCGACTTTATCAGGGGACGATCGACGTCGTCGCCATAGGCGGTGGCGCGGAACAGGGTCTGGACGCGATCCTCGTAGTCCTCGACCGGCTTGCCTTTCGGCGGCGGCAGGCTGCCTTCGTAAATGTCGCCCTTGGCACGCAGGAAATCGATCGTCTCGGCAACCCTGTTGTTGCCGTCTGTGATCAGCGAGCGCTCCGAAAAGAACACTTCGTGCTTGATGTTGAGCGCGGCGAGATCGCCCTTGATCTCGTCCATCATCATCGCGATCGCCTTGCTGCGGACGATCGGCAGCCAGGCCGCCTCGCTCATGGCCTTGAGCCTGTCGCCGTGCTCCCGTGCCAGCGCCTCGCCTACCGGCTTCAGGTAGTCGCCGGGATAGAGCCCATCCGGGATTTCGCCGATGTCTTCGCCGAGCGCCTCGCGGTAGCGCAGGAATGCCGAGCGCGCGAGCACGTCGACCTGGGCGCCGGCATCGTTGATGTAGTATTCTCTGACGACATCGAAGCCGGCGAATTGCAGGAGGTTCGCCAGCGCATCGCCGAACACGGCGCCGCGGCAATGGCCGACATGCATCGGCCCGGTGGGGTTGGCCGAGACGTATTCGACATTCACCTTTTGCGACGCCCCGATCGCGCTGCGCCCGTAGCCTGCGCCCTCACCCAGCACGCTGCGCAATTCCTCAACCCACGCCGACGGCTTCAGGGAAAGGTTGATGAAGCCAGGTCCGGCCACATCGACCGCCGCGATCAGATCGTCGCTGCGGAGCCTTTCGGCAATTCTGTCGGCCAGTTCGCGCGGCTTCGCTTTGGCATCTTTGGCAAGCACCATGGCGGCGTTGGTTGCCATGTCGCCATGGCTGGCATCGCGCGGCGGCTCGACCACGATGCGCGAGAAATCCATGTCTGCGGGCCAGCCGCCCTCGGTGGCCAGCGAGGCACAGACCGCGTGGACGCGCGCCAGAACGGCGGCAAACAGATGCTGAGACTGGGATTTTTCGGCCATGTGCCGCCGCCTAACGCAAATCCGGGGTCGAGTCAAAAAGCCGTTGATGTTCGATCAACGCGTAGCGGTCGGTCATCCCGGCGATGAAATTGCCGATCCTCCGGATGTGCTCGGCCTCGGTCTCCTGCCCCGCATCGCCAAGCCATTCCGCCGGCAGGTCGCCGGGCGATTTCCGGTAGCGCTCGAACAGATCGACGACGATCTGCTCAGCCTCGCGCATCACCCGCATGACGCGGGCATGCCGATACATGTGCTGGAACAGGAACGCCTTGATCTCGGTCTCGGCCGCGGCCACGTCGGGCGGAAGAGCGACCATCGCCTGCTTCTGTCTGCGCACATCCTGGGCCGATTGCGGTCCCGCCTCGGCGATCCGCCGGCCCGTCTCTTTCATCACCGCGCCGATCAGATAGGAGATCAGTTCGCGCACCAGCTCGGCCCCGCGCCGGACATCGTCGAGACCGGGATAGTGTTGGGCGATGCCGACGATGATGTCGGAAATCAGCGGCATCACCTTGAGATCGTCGACGCGGAAGAGGCCGGCGCGCAGGCCATCATCGATGTCGTGCGCGTCATAGGCGATGTCGTCGGCAATGGCGGCCACCTGCGCCTCCATCGACGCAAAGCTCCAGAGCTCGAGGTCGAACTTCCTGACATAGTCGGCGATGCCGACGGGAATGCCCCGCTCCCGGCATTTCCCGACCGGCGCGCCGTCGCGCCCGGTCAGCGGACCGTTGTGCTTGACGATGCCTTCGAGCGATTCCCAGGTCAGGTTGAGCCCGTCGAATTCAGGATAGCGGTGCTCCAGCGATGTGACCACACGCAATGCCTGAGCGTTGTGGTCGAAGCCGCCATGGTCCTTCAGACAAGCATCCAACGCCCGCTCGCCGGCATGCCCGAACGGGGGATGTCCGAGATCGTGGGCCAGCGCCAGCGTCTCGGTGAGGTCTTCATCGAGGCCGAGCTGGCGCGCGAGGGCGCGGGCGATCTGGGCCACCTCCAGCGAATGGGTCAGCCGGGTGCGGTAGTGGTCGCCCTCGTGGAACACGAAGACCTGGGTCTTGTGCTTCAGCCGGCGGAAGGCGGTGGAATGGATCACCCGGTCGCAATCCCGGCGAAACGGGCTGCGGGTGCGGCTCGGCGGCTCCGCGAACAGCCGCCCGCGGCTGGCGTCTGGGTCGCAGGCAAAGGGCGCACGCGGGGCTGCCATTCCGACCGTCACGGCAACTTAATCCTTATCCATTTGATTCCACAGGCCGGCGCACTTAACTATGGAGGACGCGGGATACCAAATGAATTGGGTATGACGCACCTGAATCCCGCCTGGAGAGCTTCGAATGACTGCTGCCATCACCGTCAGCGAGCGGGCCGCCCGCCGGATCGGCGAGATCCTCAAGGGCGAAGGCGAAGGCGCGATGCTGCGCATCAGCGTCGAGGGTGGCGGCTGCTCGGGCTTCCAGTACAAGTTCGACGTCGACCATGCCAAAGCCGAGGATGACCTCGTGATCTCCCGCGAGGATGCGGTGGTGCTGGTCGATTCCGCTTCGGTGCCTTTCCTTGCGGGTTCGGAGGTTGATTTCGTCGACGACCTGATCGGCGCCTCCTTCCGCGTGGTCAATCCGAACGCAACTGCCTCCTGCGGTTGCGGCACCAGCTTCTCGATCTGATTTCCTACTTCGCGGCAAATAGCGCTTTCGCATTGCCGTTGGCGATC
>JAHCKB010000012.1 GCA_026125985.1 Bradyrhizobium sp. | reverse complement strand
TTCATCGACGGCACCGAGTTCACCTACGACATCCGGAACAAAAACACGATCTTGATCATGCAGATCACATCCAAGCGTTTCTCCGAGGTGCTGCGGGAATCGGCCAACCTGCAATCACGCCGCGCAGCACCTTGGTTGTCTCAACCGCTCATGCAGCGGTTGAGCTACGCGTGTTACCCCACTCGCCTCGCAGGCGATAATTGGAACAACCTATGAAATTATTTATTGTCAACACAATCTGGTATGTATACGCATGGGCTGGTTAACGTTCGAAAATTGCGGTCCAAAGTTAAACGCGTGTTAAATGGTTGCCGGTATCTATTGCGTAAAATGCTTCTTATTGAATAGGGATGCAGGGAAATGGCAACCAGCTCAAGCAACCGACGGCTTCCTAAGCGAGTGGGGTTCGAGCACGGGATATCTGCGCTATCTATCGACGGGACGTGGTCTGTGAATGGCGCGCTGATGGACATCTCGAAGAGCGGCGCGAAGTTGCGCATATTCGGCGATATTTCGGAACGGCTCAGATCAGAGGAGTTCTTCCTTCTCATAACCCGCGATGGCCGCGTGAGGAGGAGAGCTAGGATGGTTTGGGAAAAGAATCGAGCTATCGGCGTGCAATTTCTCCAATCAACAGCGAGTCAAGAGCCATAGGCGACGGTAAGTAGAGCTTTTCGGCTCCTGGAAAGGAACTCCGGCTGGCGGTGAAAACCTTCGTCATGCGTAGCCCGAAGCGTGACGTGGAGAAGGACCGGAAACACATCGTCTGGATTATGGAAGCTATTGCGTCCGCAATTCACGAAATTAGCGCCGAACGAACCGGCCTGATCGCACAGATTCAGAAGACGATGAATCAACCTGAGGCGCGCTCGAAGAAGATTTAGCCCACGACGGAACGCCTGCGACTAATCCACTCGATGAATTAGGACTGGCTGAAAAAAGGTTGAAATTACTAGCACGGCAGATCGAGAAGTTGAAAGCCCCACAAGTTTTGCTTGAGCAGGACTAAAACTGCACCAAAAACGGCCGCGCTCCGCTCAAGGGGATGAGGCAAAGACAAAAGCCGCCACGGAGGTCGCGTTACCGTGGCGGCTTTTGGTTACACCTTACGCTTACAACACTCAGGGGCAACCCGGAGAAGCTGCCCGCAATTTCCCTAGCATGTCGCTGGTTAAGAAACGGCTAGCACTCACCAGTGCCAAGGGCAGTCAATCTCGCCGGCCCTGTCGCTCTGAAGGAGATCGGCGAATCCTCAGCTCGGCACGCGGAGCACCATCTCGACGTCTTTTCTCGAATTTGATTTATTGCGTGTGGCGGGAAGGCTGGATAGCCTAACTGCTTGTCCACAGATCGCCGGCCAGTGTTCGCTCCTCCGACAGGCCCGCGTGTTCGGTAGCGCGCAAAACCCCGAAACCCAACAATTACTGAGTTGCGGCTAACACGCGGGGAGGCTTTCCTCTAGGTACCTAAAAATGGGGTACGAAACCGGAAATCACACCGCGCTAGTGAAGGAACGGCACGCCGGCAGGCACGCTCATTAATACCTTTGGACAGAAGCTCGACCACTCCTGATCGTTTCTAATCGCGCAGTTTGAGCGTCGGAATTTTAGTGAGTTCTCGCAGCATCGCATCGGGTGGGAATTCGCCGTACGTATCTGCCACCGTCTTTCGGCCATGCCCGGTCATCGCGTCAAGGATGTCCCCAGCAAGCCCGTTGCGGCGGCCCAGCGTCTTAATGCGATGACGCCATGAATGGTTTGGAGCAAGGCGTTTGTCGACGACACCGAGCGACTTGATCCACCTCGCTAATATCTTTGATCCGTTACCACCGGGGCGACCGAAGCGATCCGGCACAAGATCCGGAAATAGCGGCCCCTTGCGCGCAGACGCTGCAAACCTCAGAAATCCTTCGTCGACCAACGCCGGATGTACGGGAACGACGCGCTCGGAATTCACGTTCTTCAACGAGCCGGCTTCAGCAGCGAAGGCGATACACCAGATGTTATCGATCTGCTTGATGTCCTCTGAACGCAACTGGCAGATCTCGGCGATGCGTGCGCCGGTATAGGCGCAGACCCAGGGTACCCACCGCTTGTGAGACTCCTTCTCAGTGCGCGCCGCTCGCAAGATGATCTTGGCTTCGTCATCAGTGTAGCCGCGCCTCTTTTCCGACGGACGGCTCTTCAGATCGATGTTGATGCGAGCCGCGGGATTGGAATCGAGTTTGCGGTTATCGACAGCCCATTGAAATATCGCTCGCACCGGCGCCAGCTTGCTGTCGCGAATGGTCTTGGCCGCTCGCTCCTTGGCGAGGAGCTCTTCTTTCCACCTCACGAGGTCATCTGCGGTAACCAGGCGCGCATCGTCATGGTCGAGGAATCTGGATAGCTCCTTCATCACGCGGCGCCACGAATATTCAGTCTTCTCATTTGGCTTCTTCTCTCGAAGCCACCCTCAATCATCTTCTCGAAAGTCAGGGGGCGCGACCGGAGCCCGAGGCTGCAGCAGCGCAAATCCTCCGCCGTGCACATCATGCTTGCCGCGCAGATAGGCCTCGTGATTTTGGACGACCCGTTGCACCTCGAAGGTGACTGCGCGAGCCAGCTTCTCGCGGTCTTCGCCAGGTGGGGACAAACCCTTGTCTTCGAAGTAGCGGTCGACCAGCCAGTAGCAGACGCCCTGCTGATCTAGTCGCTTTCGATCCGATGGGGGTAGTGGTTGAGTGGCATCCACATAGAGCGGGCCGTTTCGCGCACTCCACAGGCTTGCACCGATTTCAACGTCCCATTGCAGCTGCTTGTAAGGGTCTGCCTGAACCTGGCGCCAGAGGCGCTCACCGATTGCGGCCGCATGTTGCGCGACATCGTCGGCCGACAGTGCGCGCTTACCGTTCCGCAAATTGGACCAGCGCTCCTCGACTTCGGCGAGCTTCAGCGCGTGCAGCCGCTTTGCCTCGGCCGGGTCCCGTGTACCCAAACTGAAGCGCTCCTCGCGCTTCCCTAGAAGGTTGCGAAGATCATCCGGAACACGCTTCCGGAACCAGTAGTAGCCGCTGTCAGGATGCTTCCAGGGTCGCGTCATCGAAAGAGTCACGTGTACCACCCGTGTGTACCAATCCGGGCGGCAAAAGCCTATGACAATCAATGACCTGTTGATCTTATTGGGTTTCTGCGTGTACTGGCGGAGAGGGAGGGATTCGAACCCCCGATAGGCTTGCACCTATGCCGCATTTCGAGTGCGGTGCATTCAACCACTCTGCCACCTCTCCGGGCGCCGATAGGGGTGATTCACCCCTCGTGGTTGGGGCGTGTTCTAGGCGAGGAAGGCTGGCCGGGCAAGGCGCGGGCGGAATAAAATGCGGGCCACGGCGCGCGAAAAATCGGAGCAACAACAATGGAGCATCTCCATGTCAGGGCCAATGGCGCTGCGTTCCATGTGGCGCGCACCGGACAGGGTCGTCCGCTCCTGCTATTGCACGGCTGGCCGGAATTCTGGCTCTCCTGGGAGCCGGTGATGACGCGGCTCGCCCCGCGCTTCACCCTGTACGCTCCCGACCTTCGCGGCTTCGGCGACAGCGACAAGCCTGGCGGCCCGTTCGGTCCGGACCAGCAAGCGGCCGACATGCTCGCGTTGATGGATACGCTCGGCATCCCGCAGGCCGGCATCGTCGGCCATGACGTCGGCGGTGCGCTGATGCAGCCGCTGGCGCGCAATGCGCCCAAGCGTATCGCAGGACTGTTCTTCTTCGACTTCGTCTATCCCGGCATCGGGCCACGGATGGCGGAGCCGGATCGGCTGAACAATATCTGGTACCAATCCTTCCATCAGATGGAGATGGCCCCTGCCCTCGTCGGCGCGACGCGCGAGAGCTGCCGCATCTACATCTCCCACTTCCTCAAATCCTGGTCGTATCGCAAGGATGCCTTCGACGACGTCATCGACGTCTTCACCGACAACTTCCTCAAGGACGGCAACCTCGCCGGCGGCTTTGCGCATTATCGCGCCGCGCATGCAGGACGGGTGCAGATGATGAAGGGCGACGCGCCGAAGCTTCCGCCGATCGAGGTGCCGACCTGCGTGCGCTGGGCCGAGCACGATCCGCTGTTTCCCTATGCGTGGACCGACCGGCTTGGAGAAACGTTCTCCCGCCTCGACCTCTCGATGTTTGCTGGCGTCGGGCATTTCCCGCACCGGGAAGATCCGGATCGTGCCGCAAGCGAGATTGGCGGCTTCTTTGCGCACATCGGCTGGAGCTGAAGGTGGGACCGCCGGACGCGACAAAAAACCGGCGGTCCCGTGCCGCTTCAAAAAATTCCGGCCGGGAAGTGCGGCTTCGCCGAACCGGAGGGAGCGACAAAATGACCGTAGCGATGGGCGCGAGAGGCGCAACGCGATCCTCTGCTTAACCTAACCGGTCAAGGTTACTGCGCGCGGTAACCAAGATTGCTCCGAGCGAGAGAGCTTCAGTCTTTACCCTCTTTCCCCTTTTTTCGTCTTTCTGTCGCTCTTTTCTCGCTTCATTTCCTTGCCGTTGCGACGATTGGTGAATCGCGCATTGCCGAGACCGGTGCCAATGGTCAGCACGCCCCAGCGCTCGACGTCCTGCATGAAGGGGGCCTCGGCCAAACCCTGCGCCACGCCGTCGTTGTGCATCACAACCGCCGTGTCGTGATCTCCGATCTCGGGAATGCCTTCGATCAGGCTTGCCGGCAGGTTGAACTTGCTGCTCTCCCAGTTGCCAGGCAGGTTCTGTGCCCCCTTTTCGATCGAGCCATCCTCATTGATCACGCCGGGACAGGAAACCCCGATGAACGGAGCGAGCTTCAGCCCGCCTGCTTCCGCCTCGCCGATGAGACCCTTCAGCATCTTCACCAGCCGCTTCACTGCGCCTTCGCGCGTCGGCTCGTCGTCGGCGTGACGCCACAATTGCGACTGCCAGACCGCCGCCTTCGACAGGTCCTTCGCCTTCTTCCAGTTGGTCGCCACCACGCCGCAGCGGATGTTGGTGCCGCCAATGTCGACAGCCAGGATGCTGTCATGGGCCTCGAATATCCATGAAGGCGCCAGATGCAGCGTACCGATCAGGCCGGCGTCGTCCGGGTGGAAACGGATCGGCACCAGGTCGATCTTGAAGTCTTCCGCCTTCAGGATGATGTCGGTGCGCGCGATCGCTAGCTCGCCCATGCGGCTTTCGCGAAAGCCGCCGCCGACCACGATGCGTTCGGTATTCGTCCAGGCCTTCGTCTTCAGGAAGCGCCGGGTCACGTAGGCGAGTTCCTGCGCAAAATCCTCGATGGCGCTATGCACGACGGCGGACGCCTCCACATCGTCGCCGACCAGCACGGCATCGAGCGTCTTCTTGCCAATCTCTTCTGAGGGCTCATCACCGAACGGATCCTCGCCGTTCCTGCGAAGCGGCTTGCGCCAGCCATCGAGAATCCTGCGGAACGCACTCCTGCTGGCCCGGTCGCCGAGGAAGCCGTCCTCATCCTTCAATTCGATGTTGAAGCTGTCGACATCGACCGACGGCAGCCGGGAGGCTCCATGGCCGGCGATTCCGGTGGTGGAAATGACGTCCTCAGCCATGTTTCCCTCGCCGTCTGTTGCTGGCCGGGGAAACAACGGCGATGGAACCCATTGGTTTCACAACCGTCCGCGGCCACCGGATGGAGCGGCGCCAAGACGGAAATCACGCCAAATCCTTCATTTTTGGCGGTTTTTCGGGCCTGTTTGCCTTGACTCCAGGCACTTTCCGGCTATAAAGCCCGCCATCCGGCGCGGGATTTCCTGCGCCGCTTGTTTTTGCGCGAAAAGCCAGGGATCAATCCTGCATCGCGCGGAACACGTACCCATAACCGACTGAACAAGAAGCCGGCCCGGGCGAAGTCTCGAGGACGGGATCGAACACGAAGGAATCAAACGATGTTCGCAGTCATCAAAACCGGCGGCCGGCAATACCGCGTCGTTCCGAATGATGTACTCGAGATTGGCAAGATCGACGGCGAGGTCGGCACGATCGTGCAGCTTGGCGAAGTCCTGGTGGTCGGCGGCGATACGCCGGTGCTGGGCGTGCCCACGGTGGCGGGCGCCTCGGTCGCGGCCGAAGTGCTGGATCACAAGCGCGGACCGAAGGTCATCGCCTTCAAGAAGCGCCGCCGCAAGAACTCCCGCCGCAAGCGCGGTTACCGCGACGAGATCACGGTGCTGCGCGTCACCGAGATCCTGACCGACAACGCGAAGCCGACCGTCGGCCCGCGTCCGAAGAAGGAAAAGGTGGCGGCCCCTGCCGAAGGCGACGATGCGGCGCCGAAGGCTGCAAAAAAGAAGGCTCCCGCCAAGAAGGCGCCGGCCAAGAAGACGGCCGCCAAGGGCGAGAAGAAGTGATCGCTTCCGATTGACGCGATCCAAGTTTGGCAATGATTCCGACACGGAATTGATCTAAGAGACTCGGGAAGTTTGGAGACGAGCCATGGCTCACAAGAAAGCAGGCGGTTCATCGCGAAACGGACGCGATTCCAAGGGCAAGCGCCTCGGGATCAAGGCGTTCGGTGGCGAACATGTGATTCCCGGCAACATCATCGCCCGCCAGCGCGGCACCACCTGGCATCCCGGCCTTAATGTCGGCATGGGCACTGACCATACTCTGTTTGCCAAGGCCGAGGGCCACGTCGAGTTCCGCGCCAAAGCCAATGGCCGCACGGTCGTGTCCGTACTTCCGATGACCGAGGCTGCCGAATAAACGGTGGATCAAATCGAATCCGCCGGTCCTGACGAACCGGCGGAGTCCAGACAAGGCTCCTGAAGGGGAGGCGGGAAACCGGCCTCCCCTTTTCATTTTCGACTTCTCGCGTTTGTCGAGTTGCATCACAGGAGCCGGACGATGCTGCAGGAATTTTCCAGTCCGCCTTTGCACGAGGCGAGTCCTTGCGTCCTCGAGACCGAACGGCTGAGCCTGCGCCGGCCGACGCTCGCGGACGTAAAAGCGATTGCGCGTCTCGCCAACGACCGCCGCATCGCCGAGAATACGCGTCGCCTTCCGCATCCCTATCTGCAGGAGCACGCCGTCGACTTCATGCGCTATCTCGCAGCCGAGCCGCGCGAGATCGCGTTCCTGATCGAGCACAATTTCGTGGCCGTCGGCGTGGCCGGCCTGGCCCTGCACGAAGCCGACCGGCCGGAACTCGGCTACTGGCTCGGCGTCGAGCATTGGGGGCAGGGCTTCGGCACCGAAGCCGCCCGCGCCGTCATCGACTACTATTTCGAGGAGTTCGACGGCGAGCATTTGCTGGCCGGCGCCCGCGTCGCCAATCCGGCTTCGCGCAGCGTGCTGGAGAAGTGCGGCTTCCAGTGGACCGGCGTCGAGCTGCACCGCATCGAGTCGCTCGGCTCTTCCACGCCGGTCGACCGCTTTCGCCTGTCGCGCGGCGTGTGGTCGTCGCTCAAGCACTGGGGAAGGTCGGTGCGGCGGGAGAGTTAGACCCCCTCTTTCGCAGGACAGGCCGGCTTCCAACTCAAAATATCGAAAACAACCCCATGCAAAGTAGGCATGGACCAGGGCGGGTGTGCAACATCCGCCCTCACCCGGCGATCGGCTTGCGATAGACGTCCTTGGTCGCGAGCTTGCCGTCCCTGAACGTATAGTGCTCGATGCCCTGCTGTTCGCGCTGCTCGCCGGTGGCACGCACCGTTTCACTGACGCGGAAGGTCATGAAGGAGATGTCGGGCAAATGGTGATAGGCAACATCGTGAAAGCGGCTCGATGCGAAGAACGTCTTGCGCTCGGCGATATGCCCGGCAATGGCTTCGCGGCTGGTCAGCACGCGTTCGGGCGAGATGCCGTCGTGATAGCGCCAGACGAAGTCGGTCGTGACGACCGCGTACAGCGCGTCCATGTCATTCTTGAACAGCGCGCGGGCGAAGGCCTGAAAGAGCGCGTCGCGTTCGGCGGCAGTTGGCGTCATGGTAACAAGCCTTGCAAGTTACAGGATCATGCCGGCGGACTGACCGCCGTCTCCTCGCGGCCCAGCGCCTGCTCGCGCAGGAAGATGTAGATGCCGGCGGCGATGATGATGGCAGCGCCGACGATGGTGGCGATCTGCGGCACATCGCCGAACACGACATAGCCGAACGCCACCGCCCAGACGATCATCGAATACTGATAGGGAACGACGACGGAAGCCGGCGCGAGTTTCAGCGAACGGTTGACGCACATCAGCGCGCTCACCGAGATGGCGCCGGCCAACGCGAACAGGCCGAGGCTGGACAGTTGAGGCGTCACCCAGCCAAACGGCGCCATCAACGCGCCCAGTGTGAAAGTGCCGATGAACTGGGTCGAGGCCAGCACGATGTCGGGCGTCGCCCGCAGGGAGCGCGTGATCAGCATCAGGAAAGCGAATGACGTGGAGCCGGCGAGCGCAATCAATGCTGGCCAGGTGACGCTGCTGGCGGAGGGCCGGAGCGCAATCAGCACGCCGCAGAAGCCGATCAGCACCGCGCTCCAGCGCCGCCAGCCGATCTTCTCGCGCAGCACGATGCCCGACAGCGCGGTGACGAAGATCGGACAGGCGAGATAATAGGTGATGACGTCGGCGAGCGGCAGGTAAACGGTCGCCAGGAAAAAGGCGGCCACCTCGATCGTCGACAACGTCACCCGAAGCAATTGCAGCCACGGGCGCTCCAGGGAGAGGAAAGCGCTGCGCTGCCGCCAGATGACCGGAAACAGCAGCACCAGCGCGGCGCAGGCGCGCAGCCACAGCAACTGCCCGACCGAATAGGTGCCGACCAGGAATTTGCCGAGCGCATCGCCGAACGAGAACATGAAGATGCCAAGCAGCATCAGGCCGATGCCGGCCAGGCGCGCGGAGCGTTCGTCGAGAGCGGATGATTTGGCGAAGAGGGACATTTCCATTGCCATGGCCGGCTTGTCCCGGCCATTCACGTTTTTCTGCATAGCCCTTTTAAGGGCGTGGATACCCGGGGCAAGCCCGGGCATGACGAATTGAACCGTTTGCCGCAGTCATTGCACTGCGATAGTAGGCAACCACGCACAACGAACGCAGGAAACACCATGGCCGAGTTCGATCCCGCACAGCACCGCATGGTGCCCGAGCAGCGCTGGTTCGAGGATTTCGTGCTCGGCGAGCGCTTTGTGCTGCCCGGCCGTACCCAGACCACCGCGATCTTCGCGGCGTTCCAGGCCGCCAGCGGCGACACCCACCCGATCCACTACGATGTGGAATTCTGCCGCGCCCGCGGCATGCCGCACCTGCTGGCGCACGGCTTCCAGACGCTGGTGCATACCGCGCCCGGCGCCGGCCTGTTTCCCTTCATCACGGAAGATTCGCTGGTCGGCTTCCTCGAACAGTCCAGCAGGTTCCTGAAGCCGGTCTTTGCCGACGACACCATCTATCCCGCGCTGGAGGTGATTGAGCTTACCCCCGGCCGCACCACCGGCGTGGTGACGCTGCGCAGCACCGTGCACAACCAGCGCCGCGAGCTGGTGCTCGAGGGGATGCAGAAGTTTTTGATCAGGAAGCGGGGGGCGCATTCGCCGTGAAATGCAGGCATCGCCACCCTCGGTTGATGCGAGTGAGCATTGCCGCCAGCATTAGTTAGGTATGACCGCCACGCAATACGGCCGGCAGCCGCCCCTGCGGACCTGCACGCGGGCCATGCCCCTGCAAGACAGCTCTCTGCTCCTCTTGGCGTACCGCTCCGCACCATCTAGGATGCAACCGCCTCGATTGTGAAGTCGGTCAGCATGAGCGACGATGCGGTTGACAAAGCCACACGGCAGACCGCCCGGACCGAGCAATCAGACGTCCGCGGACAGGACGTTGGACTCGTGCGCCAGGAGACGGTCGTCCTCTTGGCCGATCTCGTGGAGTCGGTGCGGCTCATGCGAGAGCATGAAGCCTCCAGCGTCCAGCGGTGGGCCGATTTTGTCCGCACCGTCATCGGCGAGATACTCCCGCGCCATCGTGGCACGCTCGTGAAAAGCCTCGGTGATGGCCTGCTGGCGCGTTTCGAGACCGTGCCGGACTCGGCCGCCGCCGCAGCCGAGATGCATCAGACGCTCGCGGCACAGAACGTGGGCATGCCGGAGGACCGGCACTTTCACTTGCGGGCCGGGATCAATGCCGCCATGGCGTGGAGCGACGGCATCGACATCTACGGCACTGGTGTCAATCTCGCAGCACGCCTCGCCACGCTGGCCGGACCGGGCGAGACAATTGCCAGCGCTTCCGCACATGAACAACTGGCGGCCGGCCTCGCCAATCTCGCCAGGCCGGGGGAGACGATCGGCAGCGCGGCGGCGCGCGATGAACTCACTCATGGGGTGGACGCGCTGTGCGAAGATCTTGGCGACTGCATCCTCAAACATTTCGACAAGCCGGTTCGCGCCTACCGCGTCGGGCCGGCGAGCCCGCGGCCGACGATCCCAGGGCGACGCGACTATGGCGTGGCAATGCAGCCGACCATTGCGGTGATCCCGTTCTCCGCCCGAAGCGACGCTCCGGCTTTGCTCGATGTCGGCAACCTGATCGCCGACAGCGTGATCTGGCGGCTGTCAAAGTCGGGAAACCTGAAAGTCATATCGCGGCTTTCGACCGCTGTCTTCCGCGGTCGCGCCAACGATACTGGGCAGGTATCGGTACATCTCGGCGCAACATATGTCCTCAGTGGAGCCTATGTTGTCGATGGAAACCGTATCATGGTGACCACGGAGCTGTCGGAGGCACGCAACAACCAGGTGGTCTGGACGGAACGGTTGGCAGGAGAGGTGAGCGACTTGCTGCGGCCGGAAAGCGAGCTCGCAGACCGAATTGCGCGCGCTGTGCATTTTGCGGTGTTCGACGTGGAGGTCGAACATATCCTGACTCAGCCATTGCCCACGCTCGAAAGCTATTCGCTGTTGCTCGGCAGCATCAAACTGATGCACCGATCGAGCAAGGACGAATTCCTTCAGACGCAGCATATCCTTGACGAACTTATCAACCGTCACAGCCGGATCGCGGCCCCCCGTGCGTGGCTGGGCAACTGGTACATCCTGCGAGTGACCCGAGGATGGTCGGAAGACCGGACCCGCGAGGCCATGGAGGCCTTGAATGCCACCCACGCCGCTCTCGACCGTGACCCCTCCGACGCGCTTGCGCTTGCGACCGAAGGCTTCGTCTATTGTCACTTGCTGAAGGACCTGGACACGGCGCGCAAGCGCTGCAACGAGGCCGTGGAATCCAACCCGAGCCATGCGCTGGGCTGGCTCTATCTCGGCACCGTCAATGCATTCAAGGGCGAAGGTGACGCGGCGGTAGACGCGACGCGACGGGCGATGGAACTGTCCCCGCTTGATCCACAGCGCTATTATTTTGAATCCCTTGGTGCAACAGCCCTGCTTTCCGCGCAGCACTACGCGGACGCCGAAAGGCTGGCGCGCTCCTCGCTCACCCTCAATCGAATGCATCCATCGACGTGGCGCGTCCTGACCATCTCGCTGGTTTGCCAGGACCGGATGGAAGAAGCGCGAGCTGCGCTGGCGAAGCTACGCGAACTCGAGCCGACGCTTACGGTCGAAGGCTATCTGGCGCGCATGCCCAATGCGCAACTCGAGATCGGTCGGCATTGGGCACGCTGCCTGGCCCTGGCGGGATTGCCGACCGGCAACGGCAACGGACTACGGCACTGAGAAGGAAAAATACGACGCATGTGAAGCAGCCCACATTTTAATTGAGCCCGAGTAGGCAAATTGCGACGGAGTTCCAGATTTGCTGCCGCAAGACTGACATAACCCACAGGAGGCAGGAATGACTCAACTTGGTGGTGCGGGCGGAGCGGGAGGAGCCGGCGGAGCCGGTGGCGCAGGAGGAGCAGGTGGAGCGGGAGGAGCCGGCGGCGCAGGTGGTGCCGGCGGAGTCGGCGGCGCAGGCGGCCCGGTTTTCGGCACATTGGCCGACGCCTATGCGAATCCGGTCATGGTAGACGCCCTGATTCAGGGGCGCGAAGGCATTACGACAGGGCCGGACAATCACTTCTATTATCCCCCAGCGACCGGACTGGAAGACCCACGGCAGATGGAGCGCTGGGAGTCGTGGGTCCGGGCATTCGTTGCAGTCGGTGAGCTGATGAACGGCATCAACTTCCGCAAGACACCCGGAAACAACAACGCGTTTCAGGTACGGTACGGCGCGACGCTGATCGCGGAAGTAGGCCGCCCGAAGCAGGCAACCTTCAAGGACCAGATAGAGATGGTGCTCAGCTGGGCCGAGTTACGCAACGAACGCGCAACGGAAATCCTCGGCCAGATCGATCCCCAATACGCATTCTGGTCGTCGATCGTCTTCATGCGCTCCGACCAACATCGCCGCACCTTCGAACTGATCAACATGATGTTGCAGCTCTGCGTGTACGTCGAAATGCGTTTCAAACATGCTTTGGGGTGCTGGCGGCCGGTCGAGTACAACGCCCAAGTCCAGCCGATGATCACGACCCCCGGGCACGGCTCCTTCCCGATGGGTCACGGAACAAATGCCTACGCGGTCGCGCACGTGATCAAGGCATTGCTGAAACTGAATACCACGAACCCGAAGCATGCCGGCCTCATCGATCAGCTTGATCGTCAGGCGGCTCGCATCTCGACCAACCGGGTCATTGCTGGAGTGCATTTTCCCGTCGACAGCATGGCGGGACGCATGCTGGGCGAAGCGATCGGCGAGTTCTTCGTGGGACGGTGCGTTGGCGGCAAGAGGTTCAAACGTCGGCGGTTCATTGCGTCGGGCATCGATGCGGCGCCGACCACGGACTTCAATCCGTTCGCTTCCAATCAGACGCTCGGCGGCGGCGCCTTTTACGCGGAAAATACCGGACCGACCATCCCTAAATCGCCATTGCTCGAATATGTCTGGGGCAAGGCGCTAGAGGAATGGGCGGATAGATTTCCATAGTCGAAATCGTTTTCCATAGGGGCTGTCCGACCACCATAGGCGGAGCACGTCAGATGCCGGCAGGGTACGAATTCGCGAAATGCTTTGATCCCTATCTTCGCTACGCGATCTCGACGGAGTTCGGGCCGTTCGAACCCCTCGACGGCAAGGCTCGCCTTTTCTTCCTCGGCGAGCTCAAGAAGCTTGCGACGAAAAGCGTCAAGCAGGAATTTGTGGACGACATGCGGGAGACCGCGAATGTCGATGACATCGAGTTCGGGCCGCCTGACGAGAAGATACACTACGTCACCCTGCGAACGAAGAAGAATGCGGTCCTGACACCGAAGGTGTATACTGTTTGGGACAAACATTTTTCCAGGGTTGCGCTCTCGATTCCGTTGTCGTCGAGGGCGAAAGTCGGCTCCTTAAGCGACCGCTGGGCACGGAGTACGCAATCGCCGGGACCGTTGTTGATCGGGGTCATTGATGACGGCTGCCCGTTCGCCGCGGCGCAATTCCGGAACGGGCCAACTAATACCAGGGTGCTCGCCATCTGGGATCAGGATCAGGGGCGGAAGCAGATCCACTTTCCGGGAATCAACAACCAGCCGGGTGTGTTTGGAGAAGAGCTGCCCGATTTCAAGTACGGCCTCGAATATCTGCGCGACTCCGAGACACCGGCGGCGGCCTTGTTGCACAAAAAGAAGCGGCGGATCGGACTCAACGAATGGATCGGCCTGCATCTGACCCCAAACAACACCGTCGACGAGGACGGCTGCTATCGGGACACGGATTTCAAAAATCTCGCGGCCCGGCGGTCGCACGGCGCGCATGTGATGGACGTGTTCTCTGGAAAGCTTCCCACGTCATCGCGCATCGGTCCGTTGAAGGCGGGGCAAGATCGCCGCGACCCGCCAAGCTGGCAAACAGCGACCGATCTCGCGGCCAGCAGCGATATCGTGTTCGTGCAATTTCCAGAGAACTGCATCAAGGATGCGACCGGCGTCTGGCTGAAGGCGTATGTAATGGACGCAATCGGCTATATCCTGTCATTTGCCGACCCCAACAAGACAGACACCGTCGTGGTCAATCTCAGTTACGGGCCGACCACCGGACCCCACGACGGCACACACGAGCTCGAGCAGGCGATGATCGCGCTGGTCAACGAGTATGACGGCTATAACAAGAAGCCAAAGCTCGAGATCGTTCTTGCGGCGGGCAATACCTATCTGTCGGAAGGCCATGTCGAGTTTACAGGCGTGAATCCGCAGCCGAGCACGGTGGAATGGACCTGGCGCGTGGCGGCCGACAATTCCGTGCTGAATTTTGCGGAAATATGGATGGAAGGCACGCAGGTCGCCAATGTGAGGGTCAAGCTGCGCTCGCCCAGTGGAGTCGCCTATGGTTTGCCGACTTCCACCTCCGTCGCTTCGGTCGGGGCGCCGATTCCCTGGGGCACGTCGAAGATGTGGCGGCTTGAGGTCGGGCCGACCATCATCCGTCAGAAAGGAGCACCTTCCACCGTCAACCCGAACTATGTGGCCGAGCACGGTGACTGGAAGATCACGGTCACCGGAATTCGCAAGGGTGCGACAATGCATGCCTATGTCGCGCGCACCGATCCGAATCTCGGTGCGCGCACCGGCGCAAGGCGATCCTATTTCGCGGACCCGAAGTGGGAACGCAGGCATGGAGCGTTCGCAGCGTGCATGCGTGTCGATGGAGAGACGGACAAGAGCGGCTCGTTGATCAATCCCCTCGGCACGCTGAATGGCATAGCGACTACCGTGAACAGCAGCGTGCTTGTTGCGGGCGGTTTCATTGTTTCGAATGGGCGCAAGTCTTCCTACGCCTCCGCCGGCCCCGCGCGCAGTGGGCCTCTTCCCCAGCGGACCGGCCCGGACTACGCCCTGCCTTGCGACGAGACTTCTGCACTACAGGGCATCCGCGCAGGGGGCACACGCAGCGGCGGCACGTTCCGCCTCACTGGCACCAGCACCGCTGCCCCGCAGTTGGCCCGGCATGCAACGAGGCTGGCAGGTGGAAAGCAACTTCCCACACCCAGCCGCATTCCCTCTACCAATCTGGAGAGGCAGAAGCGCGGACGCGGCAACCTTGAACCGCCATAGTCGATGCGACCGGCGTGCCCGTTGGCTCCGGTGGAGGCCTGACGGCCGGAAAAGCAGCTTTTTCGGCCGGATCTGACCGTCTCAAGGGTTGCCGCATCGGCTGGCCTGCCTTACCTGTCAGCCATGAAATTCCTCGACGAGGCAAAGGTCTATGTCCGCTCCGGCGACGGCGGCAACGGCTGCGTGGCGTTCCGCCGCGAGAAGTTCATCGAATTCGGCGGCCCCTCCGGCGGCAACGGCGGGCGGGGCGGCGACGTCATCATCGAGGCCACGGACGGGCTGAACACGCTGATCGACTATCGCTACCAGCAGCACTTCAAGGCGCAGAAGGGCACCAACGGCATGGGCAAGGACCGCCATGGCGCCAACGGCAAGCCGATCGTGCTGAAGGTGCCTGTCGGAACGCAGGTGTTCGACGAAGATCGCGAGACACTGATTCACGATTTCACTGAACTCGGCGAGAAATTCACCCTGGCCGAGGGCGGCAATGGCGGCTTCGGCAATGCGCATTTCAAGTCGTCGACCAACCGCGCGCCGCGCAACGCCAATCCCGGCCAGCCCGGCGAGGAGCGCTGGATCTGGCTGCGGCTGAAGCTGATCGCGGATGCCGGACTGGTCGGCCTGCCCAACGCCGGAAAATCCACCTTCCTCTCGGTCGTGAGCGCGGCCAAGCCGAAGATCGCCGATTATCCCTTCACCACGCTGCATCCGCAGCTCGGCGTCGTGAACGCGGATGGGCGCGAATTCGTGCTCGCCGATATTCCCGGGCTGATCGAGGGCGCGCATGAGGGCGCGGGCCTCGGCGATCGCTTCCTCGGCCATGTCGAGCGCTGCCGCGTGCTGCTGCATCTGGTCGACGCCACCTGCGAGCATGCCGGCAAGGCCTACAAGACGGTGCGAACGGAGCTGGAGGCGTATGAAGGCCAGCTGGCCGACAAGATCGAGATCGTCGCGCTGAACAAGATCGACGCGGTGACGCCGGACGAACTGAAGAAGCAGAAGGACCGGCTCAAGCGTGCCGCGAAGAAGACGCCGGCGCTGCTCTCGGCCGCCACCGGTCAGGGGGTGAAGGAGGCGCTGCACGCGCTGGCCCAGGTGATCGGCGAGGCGCCGGTCTCCGGCAAGGCCAAGGGCGCCGCCGCGATGGAGCCCTGGACCGCGTAGCCGCGGCAATGGCCGGCTTGTCTTCGGCGGCCCGATATCGCAGCATCGCGGCCTGAACTCCCCAAGAAGAAGAGCCATGGCGCGCGCGAAGAACGTTCTCTGGATCATGTGCGATCAGCTTCGCCATGACTATCTCGGCTGTACCGGCCATCCCACGCTGAAAACCCCGAACATCGACGCCATGGCCAGGCGCGGCGTGCGTTTCTCACGGGCCTATGTGCAGTCGCCGATCTGCGGCCCGTCGCGGATGTGCTTCTACACCGGCCGTTACATGCGCTCGCACGGCTCGCACTGGAACGGCTGGCCGCTGCGCGTCGGCGAGCCGACGCTCGGCGACCACCTGAAGAAGATCGGCGTCCGCAACGTGCTGGTCGGCAAGACCCACATGGCGCCGGACCTCGAAGGCATGAAGATGCTGGGCATCCCGCCGGAATCCGTCATCGGCGTGCATGTCGCCGAATGCGGCTTCGAGCCCTATGAGCGCGACGACGGGCTGCATCCCTCGAACCGGCCGCGGCCGCGCTATGATTCCTGGCTGCGCGACAAGGGATTCGATGGCGAGAATCCCTGGGAGCACTGGGCCAATTCCGGCGTGGATAACAACGGCGATCTGCAGAACGGCTGGCTGTTGGTGCATGCCGACAAGGCCGCGCGCATTCCCGAGGAACTGTCCGAGACGCCGTACATGACGAAACGCGCGATGGACTTCATCACGGAAGCCGAAGGCGACGGCCGGACATGGTGCCTGCACCTGTCCTACATCAAGCCGCACTGGCCCTATATCGCGCCGGAGCCCTACGCCAGCATGTACGGACCTGACGACGTCAAGCCGGCGATCCGCTCGGAGAAGGAGCGCCAGGAGGCGCATCCGGTGTTCGCCGCCTACATGGACATGCGTTACTCCCGCAACATGTCGCGCGACGAAGCACGCGAGAAGGTGATCCCCGCCTATATGGGCCTGATCACCCAGATCGACGACCAGATGGGCGTGCTGATGAAGTTCCTGGAAGAGCGCGGCCTCATCGATAACACCATGATAGTGTTCACCAGCGATCACGGCGACTATCTCGGCGATCACTGGATGGGCGAGAAGGATCTGTTCCACGACCAGTCGGCACGTATTCCGTTGATCGTCATCGATCCCTCGCCGGAGGCCGACGCGACGCGCGGCACCGTATGCGATGCGCTGGTGGAAGGCATCGATCTGGCGCCGACCTTCATCGAGTATTTCGGCGGCACGCCGCCCGGCCACATCCTGGAAGGCCGCTCGCTGATGCCGCTGCTGCGCGGCGAGAAGCCCGCGTGGCGCAAGGTGCTGTTCTCCGAATACGACTATTCCATGCAAGACGTGCGGCTGAAGCTGAACCAGCCGATCGAGCAGTGCCGCCTGTTCATGGTGTTCGACGGCCGCTGGAAATACATCCACGCCTCCGGCTTCCGGCCGATGCTCTACGATCTCGACAACGATCCCGACGAATTCGCGGATCGCGGCGAAGACCCGGCCTGCGCCGACATCATCGCGCGGCTGCAAGGAGCGCTGTTCGACTGGGCGCTGCACCCGAAGATGCACATCACCACGCCGGATGCGAAGATTGCGGCCTATGCCGACAACCAGCTCCAGGTGAAAGGCGGCATCCTGATCGGCATCTGGGACGAACAGGAGCTCGCTTCCATCCGCGCGCGGATTGCGGCGCAGGCGGCGCAATAAGAAAGCCGCGCCGCGCGCGGAAAGAAAAAGGATACTCGATGATCACGATCCACGAAGCTCGCAGGATCCTCACCTTCAATCCGGCGCGGCCGGCTGCCACGCATGTCGCCGTCCGCGACGGCCGTATTCTCGGCGCGGGCAGGCTCGAGGAACTGGCCGGCTGGGGCGACTACCGGCTGGACCGGACCTTTGCCGACAAGGTGCTGATGCCCGGGCTGGTGGAAGGCCACAGCCATGTGGCCGAAGGGGTGCAGTGGCGCTTCGTCTATTGCGGCTATTTCGACCGCACCGATCCGGACGGCAAGGTGTGGAGCGGCCTCAAGTCGATCGAGGAAGTGGTCGCGCGCCTGCAGCAGGCCAATGCGGCCGCATCCGACCCGTCATTGCCGCTGACGGGCTGGGCGCTCGATCCGATCTATTTCGACAACCGCCGCATGACGCGAAAGGACCTCGACCGGGTTTCGACGACGCGCCCAATCGGCATCATGCATGCCAGCGGCCACATCATGAACGTCAACAGCAAGGCGCTGGAACTGGCCGGCATGCTGCGGCGAGGAATCAATCACCCCGGCATTCCGCTCGACGACGAGGGCCTGCCGACAGGCGAGATGAAAGGGCCGGAAGCGATGACGCCGCTCGGCCCGCATGTCGGGCTGGATCGCGGACTACTGTCGGCGGACGAGCCGGGCCTGCGTGCCTTCGCGAGACTCTGCGTGCGCGCGGGCGTCACCACGGCAGCCGACCTCGCCAACCTGCTGCCGCAGCCCGCGGTCGACATGATGCTTCGCGTTACCGCCGAGCAAGATTTTCCAGCCCGCATCGTGCCGCTGCGGATCGCGCGCGAGATCAGCCCCGTCGAACTGGTCGACCGCGTGCTGGAACTGGGCCGGCTCAGCACCGATCGCCTGCGCCTCGGCAAGATCAAGGTCGTGGTCGACGGTTCGATCCAGGGCTTTTCGGCGCGGCTGAAGGCGCCCGGCTACTACAACGGCGCGCCGAACGGGCTGTGGTATGTCGCGCCGGAGCAGTTGCGCGAAATCCTGGAGCGCTCGCTCGTCGCCGGGGTCCAGGTGCATTGTCACACCAATGGCGATGAAGCCACCGACCTCGTGCTCGACATGCTGGAGCTGGCGCTGCGCAAGCACCCCTCGCCCAACCATCGTTTCACGCTGCAGCATTGCCAACTGGCGAATGCCGCGCAATTCCGCCGCATGCGCGCGCTCGGCATGTGCGTCAACCTGTTTCCCAACCACCATTTCTACTGGGGCGATCAGCACTACGCGCTGACCGTGGGCCCCGAGCGGGCAGAACGGATGAACGCCTGCGCCACCGCGCTCGCCAACGGCGTGCCGATGGCGATCCATTCCGATGCGCCGGTGACGCCGCTCGGTCCGCTGTTCACCGCCTGGTGCGCCGTCAACCGCCGCACGGCCAGCGGACGGGTGCTCGGCGAGCACGAGCGCATCTCGGTCGCGGACGCCTTGCGGACGATCACGCTCGGCGCGGCGTTCACGCTCGGCCTCGACGACGAGATCGGCTCCATCGAATGCGGCAAGCGCGCGGACTTCGCCGTTCTCGAGGACGATCCGACCGAGATCGGCGGCGAGCGGCTGAAGGACGTGCGGATCTGGGGCACCGTGCTGGGCGGGCGCATCTTCCCGGCTGCCGACATATGAGCTCGCGCCTGCCGGCGACACTGATCGGCGGCTATCTCGGCGCCGGCAAGACCACGCTGGTCAATGCGCTGCTGCGCGGCGCCGACGGACGGAGGCTTGCCGTGCTCGTCAACGATTTCGGCGAACTACCTATTGATGCCGACCTGATCGAGGCGCGCGAGGGCAATCTCCTCAGCATCTCCGGTGGCTGCATCTGCTGCAGCTTCGGCAGCGACCTGATCGCGGCGATCATGGAGCTGCGCGCGGCGGATCGACCTATCGACCATCTGCTGATCGAGACCTCCGGCGTCGCGTTGCCGGGCACCATCGCGCAATCGCTGCAACTGATCCCCGATATCGACGTCAACGGCATTGTCGTGCTGGCCGACGCCGAAAGCGTGAGAGACCGGGCCGCCGACCGCTATATGGGCGATACCGTGCTGGCCCAGCTCGCGGCGGCCGACATCATCGTCCTGAACAAGGTCGACCTGATTTCGCCGGAACAGATTTCCGCAACGACCGCCTGGCTGAAGCAGACCGCAACGCGCGCCCGCGTGCTGCCTGCTCAGCGTGCGAACCTGCCGCCGGAGCTGATACTGACGCGGCAGGACGAGCAGACCAAAGGCCGCTTCTTCGCGTCGGGCCACGACACGGCGCAGCTTGCCACCGTCGGCTTCGAGATTGACGGCAACGGCGACCCGGAAGCGCTGGCGCAGGCCCTGGCCGACGCTTCGCTGCATCTGCTGCGAGTGAAAGGAATCGTGCGCGACCGGCACGGCGCGCTTGTTGCCGTCCATGTCATGGGCCGGCGCGCATCTGTCGAGCCGGCGCCGCGCGCGGTTCAGAGTCCCGGCCGGCTCGTATGCATCGGTGTGGCGCACGAGATCGATGCAAAGGCCGTGGCTGACGCGATTGCGGCGCGCCCGCCATATTCGGCAAAACTCGCCTGACCCGCATCGCCCCCGACTTCCATCACCCGTCGCGCCATGCTCCCGGTGTCATGCCGAACTCGCGCTTGAACGCCCTGTTGAAGGCCTGCTCGGACTGGTATCCGACGTGGCGAGCGAGCTGGGCAATCGACTTGCGCGTCTCCCGCAGGTTGAGCTTGGCCATCTGGAGCCGGTAGACGCTCAGGTAACGGATCGGCGGCATGCCGACCAGAGCGGTGAAGCGCTCCACGAAAGCGCTGCGCGACATTCCGGTCTCCCTGGCCAGCAACTCGGCAGACCAGTTTGCACCGACATCCCGATGCATGAGGGCGAGCGATCGGCCGATACGAGGATCGCTGAGGCCGTTCAACCAGCCTTGCTGCCCGGTCCCAGGTGTGGCCGCGAACTGCCTGATGGCCTCGATCAGCAGCGTCTCCGAGAGGCGTGTCATGACGCTCGACGAGGCGAGCGTTCCCTCTGCGAGCTGATGCGCCGCGTAACGAACCGAGGTCTCGATCCATTCCCGCTCCGTGCCCTTGCGGATATCGATCTTCAGCGCCTGCGGCAGCGACAGGATGAGGGGGCTATGAGCGTCCTCGCTGGCGAGAAATCCGCAGAAGATGCGCGTCGAGGCCCCGCCGCCACCATGTTCGATCCGCGGCAACTGTCCGTCCGGACCCGGCTGCATGAGCTCGCGTGCAGTGACCGCCGGCAGACCAGGCGCGCTGGCAAGCGTGTGGGGGGTGTTGCGCGGAAACAGGACGATCTCTCCCGCGCGAGCTTCCACGGGAGACTGATCGGGCAGGCCAAAGAACATCTCACCCTCGATCACGACATGGTAGGCGATGACCTGCGCCGGACTTCCGAGAAGCGGCGCGCAGTCGTCAGGCCCGATGCTGACGGCGATGCCCCAGGGTGCCGTGAAATGAGCGGACAGAAACACGCCGCCGCTCAGGCGCACCGCTCGCAGGACGTCGGTTAACGGATCCATCAAGATATCAGCGCCTCCAATTGGACGATCTGTCAAGTTTTCCGGCCGTGCGATCAAGCGCGTTTCCGGCCTTCGCGAGACTACTTCAGGTCGGGCGTCCCGCCGGGATGTGCCTCGCTCAGGAAAGGAAATATCAATGTCTGATAGCATCAAGACACTACTGGAGGCCGCGCACGCCTCTGTGCCTCGCATCACGGCGGAGGAAGCGAAGGATTTGATAGAGAAGGGCAGCGCGCTGGTCATCGATGTGCGCGACGCCAACGAGGTCGAGAAGACCGGCATGATCGCAGGCGCCATCAATGTCTCCCGGGGCATGCTGGAGTTCCGCGCCGATCCATCGTCGCCCTATCACGACAAGGTATTCGACCGCAGCAAGACGGTGATCCTCTACTGCGCCTCCGGCGGCCGCTCCGCGCTCGGCGGAAAAGCGCTTAAGGAGCTCGGGTACGCCGATGTCCTCAACCTCGGCGCCTTCAAGGACTGGGTGGACAGCAGCGGCGCGATCCAGAGCCCGGCAAGCTGATCCTCACACGCGGTCGCCGGCATCCCTGCTTGTCGATACCGAAGACGCTCGTGTCGGCGACCCCTTCCCTTTCGAGTTACTGCCATGACCATTCCCGTTCTCGTGCTTCTCGCCTTCGCCGGCTGGACACTCCTGACCCTGACCGGCAGCGTCGGCGTCTATCGCTGGAGCCGGATCCTCACCGGGCGCGCATCCGTCGCGGAATGGCGCGCCGACGTCCCGCAGGGCAGCGACTGGTATCAGCGCGCCATGCGCGCGCACATGAATTGCGTCGAGAATCTTCCGGTCTATTCGGCAATCGTCGTCGCCCTGATGGCGACCGGCGTGCACAGTTCGCTGATCGACAGTCTGGCCATCGCAATGCTGGCGACCCGCATCGCGCAGACCACGGTTCACATCGCTTTGCCGCCGACCGAAATGGCGGCGAGCGCAAGGTTTGCATTGTTCTTTGTGCAGGTCATCTGCATGACCGCCATGGGCGTGATCGCCGCCGTCACCGCGATTCAGTAATGGCGGAGAAAAAGTTGCCGGTACGAACCCGGCAGCAGCGGTTCAGTTCGCGGCCTTCTTGTAGCCCGTCGCCTTGACGATCGGTTGCCAGAACGCCGTGTCGTCGGCGAGCGCCTTGGTGAGCCCTTCCGGCGTCGAGCCGACCGGAATCAGCGTCACCGCCTTCAGCTTGTTACTGACCTCGGGTTTCGCCAGCACCGCCGCAGCGGCCACGCTGAGCTTCTTTGCGAATTCAGGCGAGGAACCCGCCGGCAGCCACATGCCGTACCAGCCGTCGGCGACCAGATCGACTCCCAGCTCCTTCAGCGTCGGCACGTCCTGCAGGAAGGGAGAGCGCACAGGCCCGCTCACCGCCACGATGCGGATGCCGCCGGCGCGATGCTGCGTGATGGTGTCCGAAAGAGTGGTCACGCCGATCGGCAGATGGCCGCCCAGCATGTCGTTGATGATCGGCGCCGAGCCGCGATAGGCCACATGCGTCATCGGCGCGCCGAGCGCCTTGCCGAGCTGCCAGCCGGTGAAATGCGGGATGGTGCCGCTGCTCGGCACGCCGTAGCTCGCCTTCGAGGGGTTGGCCTTGATCCATGCCGCCAGTTGCTTGAAATCCGTCACGCCGGTCGAGGGGCCCACCGCGACCACGAATTCGAAGCGGGCGAGCTGCGAGACCGGGACGAAGTCCTTCGCGGTGTCGAAGCTCGGCGTGTTCTCCACCATCGGCAGCAGGTACATGGTCGGGCCCGTCGTCACCAGAATGGTGGCCGTATCGGGGGCGGCGGTTTTCACGGACTTAATGCCGATCAGTCCGTCGGCGCCGGTGCGGTTCTCGACGATGAATCTGCGGTCGAGGGAGGCGGGAAGATATTCCGCCAGTTGGCGGCACAGCATGTCGCCGCTGCCACCGGCTGAGAAGGGAAAGACGATCTTGGTCAGCGGACCGGATTCCGCCCATGCCGGGCCGGCTTTGGCCGCAACCGACAATGCGAGGCTTCCCGCAACGAATTCCCGGCGATTCATGGGTCCATCCCTCCCTGTCCGTTTTGCCGGCATTAGACCAGACGGCACGGCCGTGGGAAACAGCAAACAAGGCGCGGGGCGCGGGTGGGGATCGCTTGCGCGGGCGGGCCGCCTGCTGCAAAAGGTCGCCATGAAACGCCCCGCGCTGAAGAACTTTCGCCGCATCGTGGTCAAGGTCGGATCGTCGCTCCTGATCGATTCCGCCAGGGGCGAGGTGCGCGCGTCCTGGCTGAAAGCGCTGGCGGCCGACATCGCCGGCCTGCACGGAGAAGGCCGCGACGTGCTGGTGGTATCGTCGGGCTCGATCGCTCTGGGGCGCAGCCGGCTGAAGCTGCCGCGCGGGCCGCTCAAGCTCGAGGAGAGTCAGGGCGCGGCTGCCGTCGGCCAGATCGCGCTGGCGCGCATCTGGTCGGAGGTGCTGGGCGATCATGGCATCGGCGCCGGGCAAATTCTGGTGACGCTGCAGGACACCGAGGAGCGGCGGCGCTATCTCAACGCGCGTTCGACCATCGCGAAATTGCTGGAATGGCGCGCGGTGCCGGTGATCAACGAGAACGACACGGTGGCCACCAACGAGATCCGCTATGGCGACAACGACCGCCTCGCCGCGCGCGTCGCCACCATGGCCAGCGCCGATCTGTTGATCCTGCTCTCCGATATCGACGGGCTCTATGACGCACCGCCCGGCGCCAATCCGAACGCGAGGCTGATCCCGGTCGTGGAGTCCGTGACGTCGGAGATCGAGGCGATGGCGGGTGCGGCGGGATCCGAGCTGTCGCGCGGCGGCATGACCACCAAGATCGAGGCGGCGAAGATCGCCACCACGTCAGGCACGCACATGCTGATCGCGAGCGGCAAGATCGAGCACCCGCTGCAGGCAATCGCCAGCGGCGGCCGCTGCACCTGGTTCCTCACCCCGGCCAATCCCGTGACGGCGCGCAAGCGCTGGATCGCGGGCTCGCTGGAGCCCAGGGGCACGATCACCATCGATGCCGGCGCCGTCACCGCTTTACGCGCGGGAAAGAGCCTGCTGCCGGCCGGCGTGATCCGGGTCGACGGCACCTTTGCCCGCGGCGATGCCGTGATCGTGCGCGGTCCCGACATGCACGAGGTCGGCCGCGGGCTCGTCGCCTACGACGCCGAAGATGCCGAGAAGATCAGGGGCCGCTCCTCACGGGAAGCCGCTGACATCCTCGGCATCAGCGGGCGGGCCGAGATGATCCATCGGGACGATCTGGTTTTCGGCGCGGCGATGTCCGAGCCAAGGAAGCAGTAGTCATCAACATGATTGCTACGCTCCGCCTGCTCCATGCTTTGCTGGGAATAGCGGCGGTCGCGATCAGTCTCTCTATCATCATCCTCGGCCCGTCGATGACGGCCGCCACCTTCGAGGGGCTGTTCGACACGCTAACAGGCACGACTCCCCCGCACACAGGGGCTTGGCCTGCCACGATGGACAGCGAACTGCGGTTTTATGCGCCCCTGTGGGGTGCCTACGGACTGGTCTTGCTCCATATCGCGCGACGTCTGCCCGCCACGCTCGGCTGGATCCCGCCTACCGCCGCGCTTTTCTTTCTCGGCGGCATCGGCCGCGCCATCTCCTGGCTTGCGGTCGGCGCACCGCATCCCTTCTTCTTGCTGCTGATGGTCATCGAGCTGGTGCTGCCCCTCGTCTTCCTGGCGCTTTGGCAAGCGGCAGACAAACCAGCCTCCTAGGCCATTGGCCGACCTCGCAAAATCGGAGCTTTGCCGGCCGGCCATACCCGTTCCGCGCCTCGCACAACGCCGATTTCCGTGCTAGAAGAACGCCTTAACCGAAGAGCCGAGCCCCCGAAGACCGCCATGACCTCCGCCCTGAAAGCCATCGACGGCGCTGCCGATCTGCCCGCCCTGATGGGCGACCTGGCCAAAGGCGCCCGTGCGGCTGCGCGGGTGCTGGCGCTGGCGCCGACCGAACAGAAGAACCGGGCGCTGGCGGCCATCGAGCAGGCGATCCGCAGCCATTCCGAGAAGATCCTTGCCGCCAATGCCGAGGATGTCGCGGAGGTGAAGGCCGGCGGCGCGACCTCGGCCTTCATCGACCGGCTGACGCTGACGCCCTCGCGCGTCGAGGCGATGGCCGACGGCGTGGCTGTCGTGCGCGGCATCCCCGACCCGGTCGGTATCGTCACCGAGAGCTGGCAGCGGCCTAACGGCATGACCATCGAGCGCGTGCGCGTGCCGCTCGGGGTGATCGGCGTGATCTTCGAGAGCCGTCCCAATGTCGCAGCCGATGCCGGCGTGCTCTGCCTGAAGTCCGGCAACGCGGTAATCCTGCGCGGCGGGTCCGACAGTTTCCGCTCCTGCCGCGCCATCCATGAATGCCTGGTGCTGGGCCTTCGCGAAGCGGGCCTGCCCGAAGCCGCGATCACCCTGGTGCCGACGCGCGACCGCGCCGCGGTCGGCCTGATGCTGTCGGGCGTCAACGGCGGCATCGACGTCATCGTGCCGCGCGGCGGCAAGAGCCTGGTGGCGCGGGTCGAGGCCGAAGCGCGCGTGCCTGTGTTTGCGCATCTCGAAGGCGTCAATCACGTCTATGTCGACGCTTCCGCCGATCTCAACATGGCGAAGTCGATCGTGCTGAACGCCAAGATGCGCCGCACCGGCGTCTGCGGCGCGGCCGAAACGCTGCTGGTCGATCGCGCAGGCGCCGCAACCACGCTGAAGCCGCTGGTGACGATGCTGATCGACGCCGGCTGCGAGGTACGCGGCGATGCCGCCGTGCAAAAGGCCGACACGCGGGTGAAGCCGGCGTCGGACGAAGACTGGGACACCGAATATCTCGACTCGATCATCGCCGCGCGTGTGGTCGACGGCGTGAACGAGGCGATTGCACACATCCAGAACCACGGCTCGCACCATACCGATGCGATCGTGGCAGAGGACGAGGCAGCCGCCCGGAAATTCCTCGGAGAAGTGGATTCGGCGATCGTGCTGCACAACGCCTCGACGCAGTTCGCCGATGGCGGCGAGTTCGGCTTCGGCGCCGAGATCGGCATCGCCACCGGCAGGTTCCACGCCCGCGGGCCCGTCGGCGCCGAGCAGCTCACCAGTTTCAAGTATCGCGTTCACGGCACCGGGCAGACCCGGCCGTGATCCTCATTCCCAAGGCATTCCGTTGAAGCCTGCGGCAGTTGCGTCATCCGGCCCCGCCATCCCGCTCCATAGCAACGGCATGCGTATCGGCCTGCTCGGCGGCTCCTTCAATCCGCCGCATGCCGCGCATCGCGCGATAAGCCTGTTCGCGATCAAGCGGCTGAAGCTCGACCGCGTGTGGTGGCTGCTCAGCCCCGGCAATCCGCTGAAGGAGCACAAGGGCCTGCACAGCCTCGCCGAGCGGGCGCAGGCCGCGACGGAGGTCGCAGCGGATCCGCGCATCGATGTGAGCTGTCTCGAAGCTGTCATTGGAACGCGCTACACTGTGGACACAGTCACGCATCTGCGCCGCCGGCTCTCCGGCGTGCGCTTCGTATGGATCATGGGCGCGGACAATCTGGCGCAGTTCCATCGCTGGAAAGACTGGCGGCGGATCGCTGCCGCGCTGCCGATTGCCGTAATCGACCGCCCACCGCAGAGTTTTCGCGCGCTTTCGGCGCCTGCGGCGCACGCGCTGGCGCGTTACCGACTGCCCGAGAATCAGGCTGCGAGCCTGCCGGATCAGCGCGCGCCTGCCTGGGTCTTTCTCACCGGAATGAAACTCAATATATCCTCGACGGCATTGAGGAGCCCGGACGGGAGCTGGCGGATAAATAAGCAACACTCGTGAGTGTCATGCGGGCTGACTGGAATTTTTGATCCATTAAC
>JAHCKB010000119.1 GCA_026125985.1 Bradyrhizobium sp. | reverse complement strand
GAGCGCACGCTCCACGGTGTCGATCGCCCGCACCACCCCGGCACAGAAGCCGCGGGGAGAACAAAGCACGATTTTGAGGTCTGGCTTGGCTGACATGGGGGCAGTTCCCGGGACCGAATCACCCCCAGCCGGCGGGCGGGGAACGGCCAGTTCGATTAAGGACTTGGGACCGGTTTGGAGCCGTGTCAAGGCACTTTTCCTCAGGGATTGCGCCTTTTACCCCTCAGGGCTTATATAGGGCGGAATTCCCGTCATCGCTGATGACCCACGGCTTCGCCTCCAAGAGGTGGGCGGAGCGCAAAGGAGATTTGCCATGAGCAACGCGCCGCTGATGCCGAAGGCGACTGCCGTCTGGCTGCTTGATAATACCGCCCTGACCTTCGACCAGGTCGCCGATTTCACCAAGATGCACCCCCTGGAGATCCGCGCCATCGCCGACGGCGACGCCGCCCAGGGCATCAAGGGCATGGACCCGATCTCAAACGGGCAGCTCACCCGCGAGGAGATCGAGAAGGGCGAGAAAGACCCGCAGTACCGCCTCCGGCTGGAGCAGAGCAAGGTGGTGCTGCCGCCGGCCGCCAAGCGCAAGGGCCCGCGCTACACCCCGGTGTCGCGCCGCCACGAGCGGCCGAGCGCGATCCTCTGGCTGGTGCGCAACCATCCCGAGCTGAAAGACGCGCAGATCATGCGCTTGGTCGGCACCACCAAGACCACGATCGCAAGCGTGCGCGACCGCACCCACTGGAACGCTTCCACGCTGACGCCGATGGACCCGGTGACGCTCGGCCTGTGCTCGCAGATCGAACTCGATTTCGAGGTGCAGCGTGCCGCGAAGGAAAAGCCGGTGCCCGCCAATTACGGCGGCGCCACCCTGCTGCCGGCCTCCGAGACCACCCGCAAGGAACCGGAGCTGGAAACGGCGGAGAAGTCGGGCGACGACCTCAATGTCGATGCCGTGTTCGCCAAGCTGAAGACGATCGGCGGCAAGAAGGCGGAGGAAGAGGAGGAGTAAGACTCCTCGCCTCTGATTGGAGTATTACGAAACGCGGCGGGGCAACCTGCCGCGTTTTTGTTTGAAGCGATTGAGTGGCACTTTGCCTTGTCCCTCCGCAAGGGAACACAAGGCAGATACACCTCAGCTCAGTTCGATCTCGCCGGCGATCTCATGCGTCAGGCTGACGCCGCCGATGGTGAGCACCATCTTGGCCGGCAGCTTCTCGTTGCCCTTGATCTTGCCGGCGGCGATTGCATCGCGCACGGCCTTCTCGATCTCGCGTTGCGAGGTGATGCCGACCTTCTTGAGGAAGCCGCGCAGGCTGCTGTTGAAACTGTCCTCGTTCATGATGACCTCCGTCTGTTACGGCCTCACCGGATTGTTCAGCATATGCTCGGCCAGGTTTCGCTGGGCGCGGTCGGAACGAGCGTTGGCGTTGCCGCGCTGAACATCGCGGTTCTTCCGGCAATTGACATATTCGTTCGAGCCCGGCGCAACGTTGTTGGCCCGGCAGAAGGCGTCATCATCGGCAGACGTGTCGACCATGACGGGCTGGCCGCGCTCGAAGCAGCCGGCGAGCAAGGGGGCGGTGAGCAGCAACGCTAGCGCAATTCGCAGGGTCATAAGTTCCCTCAGTCCTCATGGTGAGGGGCCGCGCAAGCGGGTATCCCGAACCATGCGGCCCGCAAGTGGCCTCATCCTTCGAGACGCGCGTACCGCGCTCCTCAGGATGCAGGTCTTCACCGACAAGTGCGGCGCAATCAAGCCCTCACACCCTGCCCTTCAGCGCCTCGCCTATCTCCTCCAGCACCTTGGGATCTTCGATGGTCGCCGGCATGGTCCAGCTCTCGCCGTCCGCGATCTTCTTGATGGTGCCGCGCAGGATCTTGCCGGAGCGCGTCTTGGGCAGGCGGCCCACGGTGATGGCCAGCTTGAAGGCGGCGACGGGGCCCAGCTTTTCGCGCACCAGCGCGACGATTTCCTTCTCGATCTCCGCAGGCTTGCGCGTCACGCCCGCCTTCAGCACCAGGAAGCCGCAGGGCACTTCACCCTTGATGGTATCCTTGATGCCGAGCACCGCGCATTCGGCGACATCAGGATGGGAGGCCAGGATCTCCTCCATGCCGCCGGTGGAGAGCCTGTGCCCGGCGACATTGATGATATCGTCGGTGCGGCCCATCACCCAGACATAACCGTCCTCGTCCTTGTAGCCGGCGTCCGACGTCTTGTAGTAGCCGGGGAATTCCGAGAGATAGGCTTCCTTGAAGCGCTCCTCCTGGTTCCACAGCGTCGGCAGGCAGGCGGGCGGCATCGGCAACTTGATGACGATCGAGCCCATGGTGTTGGCCGGCACGGGCCTGGCGGCCTCATCGACCACATCGACCTGATAGCCCGGCATCGGCACCGTCGGCGAGCCGTGCTTCACCGGCAGCGTGCCGAGGCCGACGGGATTGCCGGCGATGCACCAGCCGGTCTCGGTCTGCCACCAGTGATCGATCACGGGCACCTTGAGCTGCTGCTCCGCCCATTCCACCGTCGGCGGATCGGCGCGCTCGCCGGCCAGGAACAGGGTGCGGAATTTCGACAGGTCGTACTTCCGGATGAAGGTGCCCTCGGGGTCCTCCTTGCGGATGGCGCGGAATGCGGTCGGCGCGGTGAACAGCGCCACGGCCTTGTGCTCGGCGATCAGCCGCCAGAACGCACCTGCGTCGGGCGTGCCGACCGGCTTGCCCTCATACATGATGGTCGTCGCGCCATGAATCAGCGGGCCATAGACGATGTAGCTGTGGCCAACCACCCATCCGATGTCGGAGCCGCACCACCACACCTCGCCCGGCTTGACGCCGTAGAGGTTGAACATCGACCATTTCAGCGCGACCAGATGCCCGCCATTGTCACGCACCACACCCTTCGGGATGCCGGTGGTGCCTGA
Organism: Bradyrhizobium sp.; assembly: GCA_026125985.1. Lineage (GTDB taxonomy): Bacteria > Pseudomonadota > Alphaproteobacteria > Rhizobiales > Xanthobacteraceae > Bradyrhizobium. The sequence goes on along the minus strand of JAHCKB010000119.1, from coordinate 9,710 downwards.
CGTGTAGAGAATGTAGAGCGGATCGGTGGCGAGCACTGGCACGCAATCGGCGGACTTCTTCGCCGCGATCGCGTTCTTGCGCAGCGTCGCCCAGTCGTGGTCGCGACCGGCAACGAGACCGCAAGCCTGCTGCGGACGCTGCAGGATGATGCAGGTGGACGGCTTGTTGCTCGAAAGCTCGATCGCCTCGTCCAGCAGCGGCTTGTATTGCACGATGCGGCCCGGCTCGATGCCGCAGCTTGCCGAGAAGATCAGTTTCGGCTTGGCGTCGTCGATACGGGTGGCGAGTTCCTTGGCGGCAAAGCCGCCGAACACCACGCTGTGCACCGCGCCGATGCGCGCGCAGGCGAGCATGGCGACGACGGCCTCCGGCACCATCGGCATGTAGAGGATGACACGGTCGCCCTTGGCGACGCCAAAATCCTGCATGATCGCGGCGAGCGCCTTCACCTCGGCCAGCATCTCGGCATAGGTGAATTTGGTGATGCTGTCGGTGAGTGGGGAATCGTGGATCAGCGCGACCTGATCGGCGCGGCCGCCGGCGACATGACGGTCGAGCGCGTTGTAGCAGGTGTTGACTACGGCGCCCGCAAACCAGCGGCCATAGGTGCCCATCGAGGGATCGAAGACCTTTTTGGCCGGCTCTATCCAGTCGATCTCCCGCGCGGCATCCGCCCAGAAGCCCTCGGGGTCGGCGAACGAACGCGCATAGACTTCGTGATACCGGCTCTTCTCGTGAATATTCATCGATCCACTCCCTGCGTCCTCAATCGGACATCTGCCGGCGCCCCTCAAGCTCGAATGGCCTGAACCGCGACGCCATGTTCGGCCTTGATGGGGATCAACTCGGCAGAATTTTCTTCCCGTCATTGTCACGGGATGCGGTGAGCTTTCAAGCCAAAACGGCCGCGTCCTCGGGCTTTTCGCCGCAAGGATGTCCGGTTCTGACCGAGTCGAAGCCCCAGGCTCCAGGACGCCTCAGCGGCGGGAAGCGTCCAGTTGCCCGAGGCGTTCGTTCATTGCCCCCTGCAGGTCATAACCGGGCTTGCCGAACCGCGCATTGCGGGTGGCGAGGAAATCGCGCTGGGTCTGGCGCAAGGCAGCCGATGCCCGGCCGCTGGAGGCCTTCAGCCGGCGCAGGTAGCTTTCCGAGATCGCCCGATCGAGCGCGGCGAGCTGTGCATCGGCACAAATCACCTTCTCCACCTCGCGCCTGGCCGTCGCGCACGCGAAAGACGGACCATTCCCTTCCGCGGCATTGAGGGGACGCTGCGGCCCGCCACCGAACTTCTTGATCTCGGCGAGCATGATGCGGCGGCCATTGGCGGCGTTCTCATTGCCCGGATCGAGCTTCAAAGCTGCCTCGTAGTCGGCCAGCGCCTTGGCACGCTCGTTCATTTTCCTGAAGAGTACGGCGCGGTTGTTGTAGGTGAGCGCAGAGTTCGGATTGAGACGCAGCGCCGCGTCGTAGTCATTCAGCGCCGAGCCGAGTTCATTCTTGAACTGATACGCATCGCCGCGATTTGTGAGGAAGTTCGCGCGAGGCTGCAACCGGATCGCCTGATCGTAGTCGGCAATAGCCTTATCGTAGTTGCCCATCGCGGCCTGGGTGAGACCCCGGTTGTCGAAATATTCCGGCACCTTTGGGTCGCGCCGGATGGCCTCGTCATCGTCCGTCAGCGCCTTGTCCAACTGCCCGAGCTTCTTGTAGGCGGCGGCGCGATTGGCGTAGGTGCGGGGCCGGTCCGGATCGAGGCGGATCGCCTCGTCATAATCGCGCACGGCCTTTTCGTGACTACCGCCGAGATAATAGGTCACGCCGCGATCCGAATAGGCCTGGGCGAAATCAGGCTTCAACCGGATCGCCTGGTCATAGTCGGCAAGGGCGCGATCGAACCGGCGCTGGCTCGTATAGACCACCCCTCGCAGTTCGTAGGATTCAGCATCCTTCGGGTCGAGCGCGATCGCGGTGCTCAGATCCGCCGCCGCCCGCCCGAGATCGCCGCCGGCCTCGCGCAGCAGGTCACCGCGCGTGCGGTAGGCAAGGGCATTCTTGCTGTCGAGCGCAATGGCGCGATCGAGGTCCTTGAGCGCGTCGGTCAGGCCGCCGGAAATCCTGGCTCGCGCATCGGCCCTCGCGACCAGCGCTGCAGACCGGTCCGTCTCCGACGTCGAGCTGCGGTCGATGACGGCGGTGCAGACGGCAACCAGGGCCGCCGGCTTTGCCTTGTTGTCGAGCCTACATTCCTCGCTGCCATCGCCGGCCGACACCGGCTGACTCACCAGGACCAGCCCAAGCGCAACGCCTGCCCAGAGGCGGGCAACACGGTCAGCCAGGGGCATAGACAAAATTTGACGAAATTCGACGATGGCGCTCATGGACCCAACCTGATGACAGGCACTGCCTTATTGTCGCAGGCGGCGCAGACCGGGTTCAAGCTGCACCGGCAAACCAGGGTTAATACCCGTCGATGCCGTTCAGACGCCTGAGGCGCTCGCGCATCGCCTCTTTCAGATCGTAGCCTGGCTTGCCGAAGCGGGCATTGCGTCGTGCGATGAATTCGTCCTGTTCGCGCTTCAGATTGCCGGCGTCGCGACTGTCACGGGCTTCCTGAAGCACCCGCACGTAAGACACGTGGACCTCGCGATCGAGGTTGGCGAGTTCGGGGTTGGCGCAGATCGCCTTCTCGACCGGCCGCCGTGCGGCGGCGCAGTTGAAACTGGGCTTGCCTTCGATCGCCTTCAGCACGCCAATCCGCTCCAGTTCGATCACCAGCGACTTGTGATTGGCCCTGGCCGCCGCATGATCCGGATTGAGCTTGAGCGCCGCGCCGAAATCGGCAACGGCCTTGGGCCGGTCACCCTTCCTGCGCCAGAGTTCGCCGCGCGCATTGAAGATGTCGGCGTCCGTCGGATCCAGCCGCAACACGATTTCGTAATCCGCGATCGCGCGGTCAAGCATGTCCTTGCGCTCGAACGCGCCAGCGCGAGCCACCAGCGCCTTGAGGCGATCGGACCTGTCGGTCTTCTCGTTGTCGATCAGCTCGGTGCAGCGGTCGACGATCCTGTCGTGGTCATTTGCGCTGGCCGCGGCAAGGCAAGGTCCGGGGTCGAGTTGCGGATTCTTGTCCGGCTCGGCGCTGGTAGCAAGCGCCGACCGCGGCGGGCCCGCCAGCGTCAATGCGAGCGCAACTGCTACTGCTATCCCGCCACTGCATGCCATCGACATGGACCTATCGTAGCAACCCGACCGCATTACGCACAGCCGCAGATTTCGGCGGAAGCAAGGCCTGCTTCTGGGTGCGCTCGTCGCGCGCATGCCTCATCCCGGTTGTAAAACCGAATCGCACGTTCCCCGTATAAGCGCTGATACCACCCGCAAAGGCGCAGCTCATTCTGTCCCGGCAATCCTGTTCACTGAAGACGGCGATTTTGGCCGCTCAGATCGATGAACCTGTTTCAAGTTCGGAAGACTCAAACCTCATGACAATCTTGACCGAAGACCGCCGCGCACGCGCCGTAGTGGCCCCTGCGCGGTATTTCTATTTTCACATGGCACTGGCCTGCGCCGCTGTCGCCTTCCTCGGTTTCGCCCCGACCTACTTTCTGCCGCTGGCGCGAGGATCGCTTCCGGTGACACCGTCGATGATCCATGCCCATGGGCTCATCTTCTTCGTCTGGTCGCTGTTCTTCGTGTTTCAGGCCTGGCTTGGCGCATCGGGCCAGATCGGGCAGCACCGCTCGGTCGGAATCGTTGGCGTGTCGCTTGCGACGGCGATGACGATTTTCGGATTCATGGCCGGCGTTCTTTCAATGCAGCGCGCCGCTGCGATCGGCCAGAAGGACGCAGGAATTGCGTTCTCGATCGTGCCGTGGAGCGGCATCCTGTTCTTCGCAATTGTCTTTGCAATCGGCATCGCCATGGCGCGCCGGGGCGAGATCCACAAGCGGCTGATGCTGCTGGCCGGCATCTCGATCCTCGATGCCGCCGTCGCCCGCTGGTTCCTCACCTTCCTGGCGCCTCCCGGACCACCCGGTCCGCCGCCGGTCGCCGTGACGGTCCCACCGGCCCTTGTAGCCTATCTGCTGCTGGTAGCCGCCATCGTGCACGACTGGCGCACGCGCGGACGGCCGCACGCGGTCTATGTGATCGGCGGAATCGTGCTGGTGGCAATCAAGCTGCTCAACGTGCCCATCAGCGAGACGCACGCCTGGCACGCCTTCGCCGGCGGCATCCTGGCACTCGCGCAGTCGCCCATCATCTGACGGGCGCTCCGGCTAAAGGTACTCGCGCCTGCCTGGGCGGGCGTCAGCTCTTGACCGTGATCCCGCCGTCGACGATGAGCTCGATGCCGGTGACGTATTTCGACTCATCCGAGGCCAGGAACAGTGCTGCATTGGCGACGTCCCATGCGTCGCCCATGTGGCCCATCGGCACCTGGGCATCTCGCGCGCGCCACATCGCTTCGATGTCGCCACCGGAATAGCTGATGGCAAGCCCGGCGGAATGCTCCACCATCGGCGTTTTCATCAGCCCCGGCAGGATGGCGTTGACACGAACATGGTCGCGCGCGAACTGCACCGCGGTGGTACGCGTCATCTGGTTCATCGCCGCCTTCGAGGTGCCATAGGTGACATAGGAAATGCCGAGATGGCGGATCGAGGCGATGGACGAGATGTTGATGATCGACCCGCCGCCCTGTTTCTGCATCACGGGAATGACGTGCTTCATGGCGAGGAACGCACTCTTGAGGTTGACGGCGAAGACACGATCCCATTCGGCTTCGCTCACCTCGACCACGCTGCCCATCTCGGCGATGCCGACATTGTTGTCGAGCACGTCGATACGGCCGTAGGTCTTCATGCAGGCCGCCACCATCGCCTCGACATCGGCCGCACGGGAAACGTCGGCAGTAAACGCGGTCGCCTTGCCGCCTTCGGTCCTGATGATATTGACGGACTCTTCGGCCGCGGTGGCGTTGCGGTCGACGCAAAACACCTGGGCGCCTTCACGCGCAAAAGTCACTGCCGTAGCCTTGCCGTTGCCCCATCCGGGCCCGATCGAGCCGGCTCCCACCACCATCGCGGTCTTGCCCTTGAGCCTGTTCATCGCGAGTCTTCCCTGTCATCGTCGGTTGGATAAATCGGCATGACTTCCCGTAAGGCAGCCTGACGGAAATTGACGGCATGCGCGCCCGGGGTCAATCGGCACGCTGGTCCGAATGGAAAAGGCTGATTCGAAGGCTGGTTTGGAGGCCGGAACCTTCACCTGCCCCCTCGCATGACCGCTGCGAGTCATATCCCTTCGAGGGGTGCGCCCCCTTGCCACCGCCCCCCAAACAAGCGTCAATAGGCCGCGATCGAGCCGCAGGATGCGCTCGGGAGTACAAATTTAACCGGTCGGAAACCTGAATGCCGGCACGCCTGGCGCTCGGGTAATTCGAGAGCAAGCGAACGTGGCTTTGAAGAAGACGAGGGAGAAGGCGGCGGTAGCGCTCGCATTGGCGCTTGCGGCAGGACTGGCATTGGCAGGCGCCGGCAAGGCCGGGCAGAAGCAGTTCTCGATCGGCACCGGCGATCCCGGCGGGGTATATTTTCCGCTGGGCGGCGCGGTCGCCAGCGTACTGACAAAGGCGATGCCAGATTTGCATGCCACCGTCGAAGTCACGGGCGGCTCGGTGGACAACATCAAGCTGATCGCGACCGGCGAAAGTGAGCTCGGCTTTACCATGGCCGATGCCGCCGACGACGCAATGCGGGGCCATGACAAGTTCAAGAACAACAAGGTCGACTTGCGAACGCTGCTGGTGGTTTACCCCAACCGCATGCATGTGGTGACCATCGAGGGCACGGGGATCGAAACGCTGGCCGACCTCAAGGGCAAGCGCGTCTCGACCGGCTCGCCCGGCAGCGCCACGGAAATCATGGCCTCCCGCGCCATCGAGGCGACCGGGCTCAACAAAGACAAGGATATGCGCCGCCAGCGGCTCGGCGTCGCCGAGTCCGTCAATGCCCTTACCGACCATCGGATCGATGCGTTCTTCTGGGTGGGCGGGATTCCGACTGCGGCAATCAACCGGCTGGCCATCGCGCGCGGCATCAAGATGAAGCTGATCGACCACGCCGACGTCGTCGACAGGATGAACGAGAAATACGGCAAGCTCTACAGCAAGAGCCGGATCAAGGCCGGGACTTATCCCGGCTACAGGACGGATTGCGACGTCGCCGAAGTGTGGAATTTGATCGTCACGGGCGACCGGATGAGCGACGAGGAAGCCTACACCATCACCAAAACGCTGATCGAGCGAAAAGACGATATCGCCAAGGTGCACAAGGAAGCCGAGAGTTTCTCACTCGACAACCAGGTGCAGGATCGATCGCCCGTGCCCTTCCATCCCGGCGCACTGAAATATTTCAAGGAAAACGGCGTCGGCGACTAAGGCGAGCCCAAAAAAGGGTGAGCGGTGTTCCGAGGCCGCGGCAGGCTCACTGGAACGTCATGTCGACGCATCGCGACACGTCCGTGCCGAGCCCGGAGGCAATCGTGATGCAGCCGCGTACTTTTTGCTTGGCGTTGTCGCTGGCCCAGACCGCGAAACCGCCGGGGCCAAAGAACGAGTTGGTGTTCGGCGGCTCCGTCTCGGTGGCGTCGAAGGAATAATGCGAGTCAGCATCGAAGATGCGCGGCTTCTTGACGCAATTGCCGTCGGCCTGCACGTTGATGACTTCCTTGTTGTCGCGTGTCAGCGCCAGCGTGACCTGGCAGCGGGAATATTCCGACGTCTTGGTGTTGAAGACATAGGCGTAGGACTTGCAGGTCGCCGTGTTGAGCTTGCCCGGGGCAAGGCCCCGCCCGCAGGCGATGCGCTGGTTGCTGACGAGCTTGAAATCGTCGGCTGCGGCGACCGAAGCCAGCGTCATGAAGACGAGTGCGGCAGCAAGGCTGGTTTTCATGACGGGGATCATCCGAATCATCCTGTAAGGTTCTGGGCAATGAATTGGTCTTCGACCCGAACGGCAAGATAGTCGCGAAGCGGCATTCGGGGAATCACAAAGTGGGAAGTAACGCGTGATGGGATGCGGACGTAGGTCGTATTGACGGAACGATATCGTTCGTGATTTGTTCAAAGCGATGGGGCGCCGCTTTGCGTTGAGAACCGGGGAGCATGAGCATGATGGGATATTCGACGAGAACCTTTTTGATCGCAACCGCACTGACCGCCCTTTCCAGTTCGGCCTTTGCGCAAGCCGCAATGCCCTGGGAGATGAAGACCGGGGTGGGCTATGCCTACGACAAGGAAGGCAAGACCTTCTCGTACAAGATGGGCACCAACAACGCCGCCGTCCTGCTCAAGGGCGCCAAGAAGGTGAAGAAGGGAACGCTGTTCTTCATCGGCCAGAACGGTCAGCTCTACATGCGCTCCGGCCCCTATCTCGAGGGCGACGGCACGTTCATGTTCGGCGCGAACTGAGCTGTGGCTGTCTTTGCGCGACCTGCGAGGCGGGGCGATTAGAAGCTTGCCGCGAGGTCCTGCGCGCCGGGCTTGCGGCTGTTGACGTCCATCCGTTCGTCCGTGACGGCAAGTAGTTTTGCCACCGTATTGTGGCGGCTCGCGACCGGATTTCGCTCGTAGCCGCCGCGCTGGAAGAAGTTCGCAGTCGGCACCCGTTCGCGCATCGCCTGCGGCATGGTCACCATGTCGAGCCCGGTGCCGTCGCCGGTCAGGTTCATCATCTCGAGTTCGGCGGCGGTGAGCGGCCTGGTGTAGCCCTTGGCGCGCGCAAACTTCACCGACGTCAGCAGCTTGTGGGTCTGCAGATGCGGCCCGACATCGATATCGAGCACCATGGCGTGCAGTGCCCAGCCCTTCTCCGTGTTGGCGAGTTTTTCGTGCTCCGACCATGTATCGGGCACGGAACGCGCGAAGGCGACCATCCGCTTCATGACCGCGATCTTGCTTTCCATGGTCTTGCGCGGCGAGCCCGAAAGAGCGGCGGCCTTGCCGTGCAGCGCCTTCAAGAGTGCATCGCCCTGTTCAGCGATCAACTCGACGCTGTTGGTGGTGAGCAACTGGTTGTAGCCGATCGCAGTCGAGATCGGTCGGGTGCCCGGGCCGCGGTAACCCGACTGCATGTCGTATTTGCCATTGCCGCCAGTCTCGAAGGAATAGACGCGGACTGCCTGCTCGCGGGTCAGGCCTGCTGCCGCCGCTGCGCGCGCATAGGCGCGCTTGAACTCGATTTCGTTCGCAGGCCGTTGCGGCGTGAACTGGAAATGCCCGGCCGCAGCCTGGATCAGATCGGGCACCATCGGAAGCCGCTTGCGCGGGCGCGGCTCAGGCTCGGGTTGCGGAGAAGGATCGACCGGCTTCTTCGGTCCGGTGTAGACCGGCGGGTGGGTGAGCACATAATCGTCGAGCGTAACAGCCTGTCCGGCACGGCGCTTGGCGTTGCGGCCCTTGCGTTTCTGGTAGATGGCCCCCCAGTAGGCGCCCGCCTCCTCCTCAAACGCAGCGCGCGCCTCCTGATACTCCTTCAGCTTGCGGCGATATTCGGCCATCGCCTGCGGCGACTGCGCCATCGCATTGGCGACAGAGTTGGGCAGCGCAGGCAGTTCCATCGCCCAAACGCGCGGCATGCCCGCAAGCAGCGCGAGCGTGGCAAGAGCAAGGCGAATCATTTGCGGCGGCATGGTCTCGTTGTAGCAAGCGGGCCTGCCAAGTCAGCCGGGAAAAGTTGCGGCCTCTGGCCTCAAGCGGGTTCGACGGCGTTCACTTTCCTGTGCCCTGAGGGAAAGTCGTCCACCTTCTTGCCGCAACCAACTCAACGCCAGGCGAAAACAGGCTGTTCCAGCTCTGCCACGCGCGTCTGGCGGCCGGCCAGAACCTCGCTGAACTGATAGATCAGCGCCGCCGTCGGCGCGTGGATGTGTCCGCCGTCGAGACGAAACCGGATCACGCGGCGCGTACTCTCGGGAATGCTGGTAAAGCTGAAGGCATCCTCCCGCTCGATGTCCCCGAGCGCGACGCGATGCACATAGGCGACTTCCGCCGGGTTCGGCACGATCGACAGGCCCGGCCCTGCCCATACGACCACCGGCGTGATGAGATAACCGGAGCGGGTCGGATAATCGTCGAGCAGGCCGAGCACTTCGCTCTCCGCCAGATCGAGGCCGAGTTCCTCGTGCAGTTCCCGCAGCGCGGCCTGCACCTGCGTCTCGCCGGCATCGCATCGCCCGCCCGGCAGCGCCCATTGCGCGCTGTGCGAGCGCAGCCCCTCGGCGCGGCGGGTGAGCAGGAAGGCGGTGCCGCTGCCGGCATCGCTGTCGGTGAGCGCAATTGCTACCGCCGCCCGCTTCAGCGTGGATGCCCCTTCCTCGGGCGCGGCGCGTGCGAAACCGGCACAAAGCTCTGCGATTTTCTGCCGGGTGGTATCGTCGAAAACGCGGGTCATCCCGCTTGACTACAACAGGTTGGCGTTCGATGAAATGTGCAACAATACATGACCATATGCGGGAATTGGACCGAACGAGATGGCCGAGAAAGCCGCCACGAAGCTCAAGTCAGACGGCTGGACCATTGTCGAAACCACCGGATTCCTGCACCTGATCGGCCCGCTTTGGCAGCGCCTCGTCGAGGGCCACCATGAATACGCACTAGTCACCGAGGACAAGCATCACAACCGCCGCGGCCTCGTGCAAGGCGGCGTTC
>JAHCKB010000118.1 GCA_026125985.1 Bradyrhizobium sp. | reverse complement strand
AAGGACAAGGACAAGCTCGCCGAGATCATCGGCAACTATGATGGTCTCGCCATCCGCTCCGCTACCAAGGCGACGGCCAAGATCATCGCCAAGGCGACGAAGCTGAAGGTGATCGGCCGCGCCGGCATCGGCGTCGATAATGTCGAGATCCCCGCGGCCACCGCCAAAGGCATCATCGTGATGAACACGCCGTTCGGCAACTCCATCACGACCGCCGAGCATGCCATCACCATGATGCTGGCGCTGGCGCGCGAAATCCCGCAGGCCGATGCTTCGACCCAGGCCGGCAAGTGGGAGAAGAACCGCTTCATGGGTGTCGAGATCACCGGCAAGACGCTCGGTGTGATCGGTTGCGGCAACATCGGCGCGATCGTCGCCGATCGCGCGCTTGGACTGCGCATGAAGGTGATCGCCTTCGATCCCTTCCTGTCGCCGGAGCGCGCCAAGGACATCGGCGTGGAGAAGGTCGAACTCGACGAATTGTTCAAGCGCGCCGATTTCATCACGTTGCACACGCCGCTGACGGAGAAGACGAAGAACATCATCGACGCTGCAGCGATAGCGAAAATGAAGAAGGGCGTGCGCATCGTCAATTGCGCCCGCGGAGGCCTGGTCGACGAGCAGGCGCTGGTCGATGCGCTCAATTCCAAGCATGTCGCAGGCGCAGCCTTCGACGTGTTTTCCGAGGAGCCTGCGACCTCGAACGTCCTGTTCGGTCATCCCAACGTGATCTGCACGCCGCATCTCGGCGCCTCGACCACGGAGGCGCAGGAGAATGTGGCGCTGCAGGTCGCCGAACAGATGTCGGACTATCTGTTGACCGGCGCGATCTCCAACGCGGTGAATTTCCCATCGATCACGGCGGAGGAGGCGCCGAAGCTGCGTCCGTTCATCGAGCTTGCCGAAAAGCTCGGTTCGTTCGCCGGCCAGCTCACCGAGACCGGCATTCTCAAGGTGCAGATCACCTATGAGGGCCATGTCGCGGAGATGAAGATCAAGGCGATCACCTCGGCGGTCCTGTCTGGCCTGCTGCGCCCGATGCTGGGCGAGGTCAACGTGGTGTCGGCGCCGGTCGTCGCCAAGGAGCGCGGCATGGTGGTGGACGAGATCGTCCGCGCCGCGCAGAGCGACTACGAGAGCCTGATCTCGGTGACCGTCACCACCGAACGGCAGGAGCGGTCGGTGGCGGGCACCGTCTATCACGACGGCAAGCCGCGGCTGGTCGATATCAAGGGCATCCGGATCGACGCCGAATTCGGCAAGTCCATGATCTATGTGACCAACGAGGACAAGCCGGGCTTCATCGGCGCCTTCGCGAGCCTGCTCGGCGATGCCAAATTGAACATCGCCACCTTCCATCTCGGCCGCGTCAAGCAGGGCGGTGACGCCATCGCGCTGGTCGAAATCGACGGCCCGGTGCCGCCTGCCGTGCTCGACAAGGTTCACAAGCTGCCGCAGGTCAAGCAGGCCAAGGCGCTGGCGTTCTAGGATCGTTCGAACCCGCCGCGGCGCTGCCGCGGCGGTGCCACACCGATACCGTAATCGAACCGGTTCCTCCCCGGCAGCGTCTCAGGAACAGGGGTGCTATTTCTGCGCCCGTCTCGGCGCGCGCTCTCGGGAGGTATTCATGCGGACGACGGTACATCAACTTTCCACCACCGGACTGGTCTTGCTGGCGGCGCTGGCCGTCGCCCCGGCAGGCGCGACCGACCTGAACGTCACGTCGACGGTGGACGCTGTCACCGTCTATCCCGACGGTGCAAGCGTCACGCGCGTCATCACGCTCGACCTTCCCGCGGGAGACAATACGCTCATCGCAAAGGATTTTCCGCTGACACTGGATGCCGGCTCGCTGCGGGTCGAGGGCGAGGCGGGTACGAAACTCACCATCGGCGCGATCGATACGCGTCCGCCGCGCCCGGTTCCCCCCGCCAACCTTTCCGAGATCGACAAGCGCATCGAGGCGCTGAAGGACGAACGCGCCAACTGGCAGGGCGCGATTGCGGCGGCCGAAGCACGGCGCAAATTCGCCGAGCGCTTTGCCGAGGCCTCGCCGGCAGGCCTCGGCGAGAAGGGCGAGGCCCGTCCGCTCAGTGAGTGGCGCGCGGCCTTTGCTGCGGTCTCCGAGGAAGTGGCCGCCGCCGACACCGCAATCCGCGATGCCCAGCGCAAGCAGCGCGAGATCGACCGTGAGATCGCGCGGCTGCAGTCCGATCGATCCGCCAAGCCGCCCGCCAAACTTGAGGTCCGCATCGACCTCGCCGCTCAGGCCGCAACCAAGGCGAAGCTGCGCGTGACCTACAATGTGCGCAATGCGCGCTGGACGCCGCTTTATGACGCTCGCCTGGATACCGGCGCCAAGGATCGCAAGCCGGCGCTCGAACTGGTACGCCGCGCCGAAATCGTCCAGCACACGGGCGAGGACTGGTCGAACGTCACGCTCGGCGTTTCCACCGTGCGCACCGCGCGCGGCGGCAACGCGCCGGAACTGAAAACGCTCATCGTGCGATACCCGCAACCGCCGCGTCCGATGGCGGCCGGCAGCGTGTCGGATGCCGCACCGGCGCGTACGATGAAGGCGGCGGCTCCCATCGCGGCGGCACCGCCGCAGTCCGAGCTGAGCGAGCGCGCCGAGGAACAGCAGGCGAGCGTCGAGGCGAGCGGCTTCCAGGTTACCTTCAGGATCCCCGGGCGCGTCAGCCTCGGTGCGGCTGAAGGCGCCAAGGCGCTGCGCATCGGGACGGCCACGATCGCACCCGATCTCCTCGTGCGTTCCGCGCCGGTCGTGGATCCCACGGCGTTTCTCGAGGCGAGCTTCAAGCACATTGAGGATGCACCGCTATTGCCGGGCCGCGTCTCGATCTATCGCGACGGAACTTTCGTCGGCCGAAGCCGCATGGCCGCCGCCAGCAAGGACGAGACGGTGCGGCTCGGCTTCGGCGCCGACGACAAGGTCAAGATCGAACGTGTCGTGCTCAAGCGTAACGAGGGTTCGGCGGGCCTGATCGTGACGTCGAAGACCGACGAGCGTTCGTTCAAGACCAGCGTTCGTAACGGCCACGACGTCCCGATCCGAATTGCCATCGAGGATCAGCTGCCGGTCAGCGAGAATGAAGAGATCGTGGTGGAGATGCTGCCATCGACCACGCCGCCGACCGCAACCAACCTGCGCGACAGGCGCGGCGTGCTGGAGTGGGCGTTCGAAGCCAAGCCCGGCGAGGCGAGGGACATCGGGTTCGCCTGGCGAGTCAAATGGCCGAAGGACAAGGGCGTCGTGATGACGCCCGCCGGCTGATCGCCGGACGCCGGCCGGACTATCGCGCGTCTGCCAGTTGCGGCCGCGCGGCGCGGCGCCGCTCGGCGGCGCCGCTTCGCCACTCCGAGATGCTGCAGCCAAAGCGGCCCTTGAACCATCGCGCCATCGCGCTCTGCGCCGAGAAGCCGAGCATGCCGGCGACTTCGCCGAGCGGCCGGCTGCGTTCCTCGATCAGGCGCAACGCCAGATCGGCGCGCTCGGCTTCGAGAATCTCCGAGAAAGTAGTACCGCATTTGGCGAGATGGCGGTGAATGGTTCGCCGGTCGCAGGCGAAATGCTGGGCGACGCGATCGACCGTGCATTCTCCGCTCGGCAAGAGCTTGCGTATCGCCTCGCTCACCTTGCCGTCCCAGGACTCCCGCCGCTTGCCGATGGCGTCGACCCTGTCCTGCACATAGCGCGCGATCAGAGGGTGTGACAGCGGAATCTCCCGCTCGAGATCGCGCGCTGCGATTAGCAGCGAATTGGTTTCGGACTGAAACAGCACGGGGCAGCTGAAGAAGTCGCGGTAGTAGCTTCTGTTGCGGGGTTGCGGGTACGCCAGATGTGCCTCCAGCGGACGCCAGCCGCTGCCGGCCAACGACTGGATGACCCTCTGCAGGCTGCCGAGCGCCAGATCGAACGATTGTCGCGGCGCTGGCGGAAGCCCGCCGCGAAGGGTGAGGGTAAGGGTAACGACTCCCTTTTGCTGCTGGATCGAGAGCCGCATGCCTTCGTGATGAACATGGAGGTAGCGGGCGAGCGCCTTGAGCGCTTCGCCGATGGTGGGCTGTTCACGGACGATCAACGCCAGCGGTCCGAGATTGGGAAGCATGCCCTTGTCGGCCATGCGCAGCCCGAACTCCTCTACGCCCGATTCCCTGGCCGAAAGCTCGAGCAGCTTGCGGACGCTGATGACGGGAATGCGCATATCGGGGCGGTCAAGGCAGCCTGGCGATAGCCTTGCCTTGAGCAGCATCTTGCCGGGATCGAGCCCGGCCGCCCGGGCGATCTCCGGGTAGTTCGTCAGGGTCGCGCTGCGTATCAGATACGTCATGTCGCGGGCGCCGGTGGATGTCCCGAAATGTAAAGAAATTGTCCCCGGCGGTCAAATTGTTGCGGTGCAGCAAGTATAAATACCCCGACGAAACGCAGGGGTTGCAGCGCCAGGTTGCGCCAAAGCCCACGCGTCGCCCCAACAAGTTCCGGTCTGCTTTCTGACCGCGGCGACGGCTGCGTTTCAATTTTGGAAACGACATTGCTGGAGCTCAAACGATGCCGCGGAACGCGATTCCCCGGGGTGAAATCTTCATTCTCGACGACGACACCGCCACGCGCGAGGCCCTGTCGGGCACGCTCGCAGCGGCCGGTTACGAACCGGTCTTTTTTGCCGACAGCGCCGCGCTGCTGGCCGAACTGCGCTGTCGGGCGCCTGCCTGCATCTTCCTCGAGGTACGGCTGCCCGAACGCGCCGGACTCGACCTCCTGAAGAAGCTACACGCGCAGGGTTTTGCCGCGCCGATCTTCGTCACCTCGGCCAATGGCGATATCGCCACCGCCGTCGAGGCGGTCCGCAGCGGCGCGGTCGATTTCATCGAGAAGCCGGTGTGTGGCCAGGATGTCGTCGAACGGATGGAGGCGGCGATCGAGGAGTCGGCGCAGCCCGATGACGACGGACTTCCCCACATAGCCCAACGATTGCCGGGTTGCGAACCCTTTACTCGGCGGGAACGCGAAGTGCTGGCGCGGATCGCCATCGGCGAGACCAACAAGGAAGCCGCGCGCAAGCTGGGGCTGAGTTCGCGTACCATCGAAGGCTATCGCGCCAGCATCATGCGCAAGGTCGGTGCGCGCAATGCAGCCGAGTTGCTCAACCGTGTGCTGCGGCAGAGCCGCTGCGCCTGAGTCGGCGTTTTGCGGCTGCCAGTTTCGCCCTGCGGAATTGTCGGCGCTGTTCCGTCGCCGAAAATACCGTCCGGTGAACACCGCGATTTCGAACCGCGAAGATTCCGCTCGCAGGGTATCTCTGCGGGCGGTATTTTTGTTGCCATCGGTAAGAAATTCGTACGATATGAGCCGCAACCGGCCCAGCTAAAGGGAGAGAAAAATGCGTGAAGCCGTAGTCGTTTCCTATGCCCGCACGGGTCTGGCCAAGTCCGGCCGTGGCGGATTCAACATCACCCCGCCGATGTCTCTTGCGGCACATGCCATCAAGCATGCCGTAGAGCGCGCTGGCGTTGCAAAGGACTATGTCGAGGATTGCTATCTCGGCAATTGCGCGCATGGCGCGCCCAATATCGGTCGTCAGGCCGCGCTGCTCGCGGGCTTGCCGAAATCGACGGCCGGCGTGTCCGTCAATCGCTTCTGTTCCTCGGGCCTGCAGACCATCGCGATGGCCGCCAACTCGATCCGCTCCGACGGCGCCGATTGCATCGTGGCCGGCGGCGTCGAGAGCATTTCGATCCCGGGCGGCGGTTCGCCCAAGGAGTCGATCGACCCTGATCTTCTGAAGGTCGCGCCCGACATCTTCATGGCGATGATCGACACCGCCGACATCGTCGCCGAGCGCTACAAGGTCAGCCGTGAATATCAGGACGAGTATTCACTGGAGTCGCAGCGCCGCATGGCCGCCGCGCAGCAGGCCAACAAGTTCAAGGACGAGATCGTCCCGATGAAGACCAAGATGAAGGTGGTCGACAAGGCAACCAAGGCCGAGAGCATCGTCGACTATGTCGTCGATCGCGACGAGTGCAATCGCCCGGAGACGACGCTCGAAGGCCTCGCTAAGCTCGAGCCGGTCAAGGGGCCCGGCAAGTACGTCACCGCCGGCAATGCCAGCCAGCTCTCCGATGGCGCCGCCGCGGTGGTGCTGATGGAAGCCAAGGATGCCGAGAAGCGCGGTCTCAACCCGATGGGCCGCTTCGTCGCCTGGGCCTCGGCCGGCTGCGAACCGGACGAGATGGGCATCGGCCCGATCTACGCCGTGCCGAAGCTCCTGAAGCGTCACGGCCTGAAGATCGACGACATCGACATCTGGGAACTGAACGAGGCGTTCGCCAGCCAGTGCCTCTATTCGCGCGACAAGCTCGGCATCGATCCCGCCAAGTACAACGTCAACGGCGGCTCGATCGCGATCGGCCATCCCTTCGGCATGACCGGCGCGCGTCTCACCGGCCACATCCTGCAGGAAGGCCGCCGGCGCAAGGCCAAGTGGGGCGTCGTCACCATGTGCATCGGCGGCGGCCAGGGCGGCGCGGGCCTGTTCGAGATCTACCAGTAAGCTCTGCGTTCGACGCGAAAACAAATGCAGCGCGGCCTTGGCCGCGCTGCTTTTTTTGTGGGCTCAGAGCGAAGCCGGGTAGCTCATTTCGCTTTCAGGAAATCGGCGACTTCCAGCAGCACGAACTCGTTGTTGTCCGCCTTGTTGGGATCGCGGCTGGAGGAGAACGGCAGGTTGTTGTCGTTGCCGACGATGATGTGGGTTTCGTCGACGCGGTCGACATTCTCGATGGTGAAGAAGGGGAAGGTGAGCACGCCGTCATTGAGCGGCTTCCTCGCCTTCTTGCCGGGGTCGCGGATCTTCATCAGATCGATATAGGCGATCTTGCGTACGGGCTTGCCGACATTGGCGTCGGAAAGCTCGATCTTGTAGATGCGCTTGAACCTGGCCAGATCGTGGAAGCAGTTCTCGCCGCGCTGTCCCTGCGGGCATGCCTTGTCAGCGGTGCCTTCGCCATTGTCGCGCTCGATGATCAGACCGTCCGTCGCACCGATCATGTTGAAGTCGCCGATGGCGTTGCCGTCCTGCTCGAACACATATTGCCAGTAGCGGCCGGTGAATTTTTCAGCCGTGACGTCGAACTCGAGGATGCGCGCAGCTTCCTTGCCGTCGACCATCTCCCAGTCCTTCTTCCCGGCATCCCACAGCGGTCCTTCGAGCAGGCCGTACAGGAACTTTCCGTCCTTCGAGGCGGCGAAGCCTTCATAGCCCTTGGAGCGGCGCAGGTTGACCGTGGTGTAGCTCGCGCCGGGCACGGCGGGCGATTGCACGGACCAGTGCTCCGGTGAGCGCACTGGCTTGCCTTCGGCGACGGTCTCGAATACGGCAAGCACCTTGCCGGTCTTGTCGGCCTTCAGGACGTAGGGGCCGAATTCGTCGCCGATCCAGAAGGTGTCGCCGATGATCTGGAATCCCTCGACGTCGAAATCGGCTCCGGTGAGGTAACGCTTCGCGGAGTCCTCGTGCAGGATGCGGAACGGGATTTTCCGATCCGGATCGTGCAGGAACATCGTCTCCTGGCGCTCGACCTTGCCGCTGGCTCAGTCGATCCTGTAGCGGTTCAGGTACAGCATGGAGTCCGGCGAGTTGTAACGCGAGCCCATGCCGTTGTCGGCGATCACCCAGAAGATGCCGTTGCCCATCGACTTGATGCCGGAATGCCCCTGCAGCGGCTGGCCCTTGAACGGCAGCGAGACGCCGGTCGGACGCCCATAGGATTTTCCCATTACGGTGCCGACGGCATCGACCCGCTTGCCGGTGGTGTATTTGCCGGCATTCTTCAGGTCGGCGGGCGCGTCGGCCGGGGCGTCAACGAAACTTTCGGCCGGCAGCACGGCGTGGTCCTTCAGCGTTGCCGGGAATTCGCCTTCGCTCTGCGCGAACGCGGACCCGGTGAGCAGAAACGCGGTCGTGACCGAAGTGAGCAGTGACAGACGCATGATTGACCTCCTGAGGCTATCGATGCGCGATGTTCTGCCGAGTGCGCATTACGTAGCGCTAACGAATTGATGACGCCGTAGTGACAGCAGTGGATGACGATCGCGACCGTGCGTCCCTGTTTATCGTGCGGTCGCCGTAACCGGCTGCATCGTCTGCGGCAGCAGATAGGGAATGCCGTCATCGGTGTGGCGGATTGCGACGTCCACCTCGAACAGTTCCCGGATTCGCTCGGAGGTGATCGTTGTGCGACGATCGCCGATGGCGGCAAGCCGGCCGTGGTGCAGCAGCACGATGCGGTCGGCAAAGCGCATGGCCAGATTGAGGTCGTGCAGAATCGCGACCACGGCCGTGCCCGCCTGCGCGCGGCGGCGCGCGCTTTCGACGAGATCGATCTGGTGGCGCAGATCGAGGCTCGACGTCGGCTCGTCCAGCAGCAGCAGGCCGGGGCCGTGCAGCGCCTCACCGCAGGCGAGCTGCACCAGCACGCGCGCGAAATGCGCGCGCTGCTGCTCGCCGCCGGACAGCGTCGGCAATTGGCGGTCGCAGAAGCGCTCCAGTCCCACCTCTTCCAGTGCCTGTTCGACCAGCGGGCGCAAGGCGGTGCGGCTGCGTCCGCCGGCTCCCATCTCGACGATTTCCTCGACGGTGAAGGGAAAGGTGACATGGACATGCTGTGACAACATGGCCCGGCGCAGCGCCAGCTCGCCCGGAGACCAGGCGCCGATGTCGCGCCCGGAAAGCCTGACGCTACCGGCGGTTGGACGCAGATCGCCCGAGAGCATGCGAAGCAAGGTCGACTTGCCGGCGCCGTTGGGGCCGACGATGGCGACCATCTCGCCGCCGGAGATATCCAGGTCAATGCCGTCGATCAGACTGGCGCCGCCGATCGTCATCGAGACCGTATGTGCTCGCAGGATTGCGGTCATAGGCCTGTGAGCCCGCGTTGCCGCAACAGGATGGCGAGAAAGAACGGTGCGCCGACGGCCGCGGTCAGGACTCCGATCGGCATTTCCGCGGGGGCCACGATAGTCCGCGCCAGCGTGTCGGCGCCGACCATCAGGATCGCCCCAAGCAGCGCGGAGGCCGGCAGCAGCAGTCGGTGTGCCGGTCCGATGGAGAGCCGCAACAAATGCGGCACCACGATGCCGACGAATCCGACTACGCCGCAGACCGAAACGGCGACGCCCGTCATCGCCGATACCAGCACGATGGAAATCCGCTTCAGTCGTTCGACGGAGACCCCGCTGTGAAAGGCCTCGGCCTCGCCGAGCGCGAGCACGTCGAGCCCGCGCGCGATCGGGATACATGCCGCCAGCGCCACCATCAGCACGGGGGCCAGCGTCGCCACCTTCGGCCAGGTGGCTCCGCCCAGCGAGCCGAGCAGCCAGAACGTAATGTCACGGAGCTGGCGATCGTCCGCGATGAAGATCAGGAACCCGATGCCCGCATTGGCGATCGCTGCAATGGCGAGCCCCGCCAATAGGAAGATCGCAATCGACGTGCGTCCGCTGCGGCTGGCGATGCCATAGAGGATGAGGGTCGTCGTCAGCGAGCCTGCATATGCCGCCGATGGCAGCAGCTCATGCTGCATGAAGCGCACGCTTTCGCCGAACCGGCTGTCGACGAACACGATTGCTGCGGCAGCAGCAAGCGCGCCACCGGAGGAGACGCCGACCAGCGCTGGATCGGCGAGGGGATTGCGGAACAGGCCCTGCATGATCGCACCCGACGTGGCGAGCAGGCCACCGACCGCGGCAGCCGCCGCGATCCTCGGAATCCGGATCGACCACAGCACGAGCTGGTCGCGCGCAGCCGATGGATGGGAGAGGTCGGCCGAGAAGCCGAGGGCCGCGGGCAGCCGGTCGAACGGAATCCCCGCCGCGCCCACGGTGAGTGCGATCGTAGTGGCGGCCATGAGCGCGATCAGCAGGACGACGATAACGAGCGTCGCGGCCGGCCGCAGCATGCGGCGGGTCGGCCGTGCCGCAGCGTTGGTCGCGACACTCATTTCCGGCAATCGGTCGACAGAGCTGCCGGCTTGAACTTTTCAGCCTCCGGCGCCAGTTCTGGATAGAGCCGGACGGCAAGATCGCGTGCCGCGGCGGCGGTGCGCGGCCCGAAGCCGAGCAAATAGAGGCCTTCCATGGAAATGAAGGCCCTTTTCTCTGCGGCCGGCGTCATTGCGAAGGCAGGATGCGAGAACACCGTCTCCGCCTCGACCGAATCCTTGCCGCGTGCAATCGACAGCACGACGTCGGGCCTGGCTGTAACGATCGCTTCGTCGCTGACCGGCTTGTAGCCTTCGTAACCGTCGGTCGCGTTGACGGCCCCGGCCAGCCGGATGATCTCGTTCGCGGCGGTGTTCGTTCCTGCCACCACGGCGCGGCCGTTGAGGAAGGAGATCACGAACATCACCCGGATCGGCCGCGTCACCTTGCTGCGCAACGTGCTCAATTGTGCGAGGTCGCTGGCGACCGCTTTGCTCAGGCATTCCGTACGCTGCCCGGCATCCATCGTACGGCCGACCAGCGCGATCTTGTCGAGTATTCCGCGCTCGGAAAAGGTATCCGGAACCATCACCAGCGGAACCCTGGCTGCCTCCAGCACCTCGATCGTTTCCTTGGGGCCTGAGCCCTGCATGGCCAGCACCAGCGAAGGATTGAGTCCGAGAACGCCTTCGGCGGAAAGCTGACGCCAATAGCCGACATTCGGCTTGTCGCGCAGTGCAGCCGGCGGAAACAGGCTGGTTGCATCCACGCCAGCCAGCCGATCGTCGAAGCCGAGTGCATAGAGGATTTCGGTAATCGCTCCGCCGATCGAAACGATCCGTGCCGGATCATCGATGGTGACGTCGCGTTTGCGCGCATCCTGCACGGTGATCCCGGCGGCGAAGACGACATTGCCGGCAAGAGTCAAAGCAACGGCAGCGGGCAGCAACATCCGTGTGCGGCGAGTTGTCATGGGCCTGGTCACTTGGTCAGGATCAGCTTGTTCTGCGATGTCAGGCGCAGGCGATAGCTATCTTCGCCGTGCATGATGATGATCTCGCGTTCGGTCGCGAACAGGTCGCGGCTCTCGATGCGGTTGCCGCTCACTGCAATCGAACGTGTCGCGGCTGAACGGTTCTCCGGTGACGAGTCCGCGCCCCCAGCATTGTCTCCGGACGGTGTCACCATCTTTTCGTCGCACCCCAAGGCTCCCACGTCTCGATTCTCTATCGTTCGACCGGACGCAATCCAACCACTGCAGTTTACAATCGATATAAAGTGGCCGAGGCGGCGATTGACGACGTTCGCAGAGAGACGTAACCAAGATGAAAGGTGCGGACCCGAGAGTTCGCGTCATGATCGGTAGCCAGCAAGCCTGCACGCGATTGCAGCGCCCGCCAGCCAACCCCAAGAAGCAGATCGACAGGTTGGGCATATGGCTTTCGGGGCTAGGCATTCGCGCGCCTTGGTTGTGGGCGCGTCGGCATTTTCCATTGCGTTGATGTTTTCAACGTCCGCGACGACGCAGACGGC
Source organism: Bradyrhizobium sp. (assembly GCA_026125985.1). Taxonomy (GTDB): domain Bacteria; phylum Pseudomonadota; class Alphaproteobacteria; order Rhizobiales; family Xanthobacteraceae; genus Bradyrhizobium. Next base: position 1,170 of record JAHCKB010000118.1, on the reverse strand, counting down.
GGGTCCGGATGTCGCACGGACCGATGCTGCGCGAGCATCGGAGCAGCAGAAACCGAAACGCGCCGGCCGCAAACCGGTGCAGTCCCAGCAGCAGGTCCAGGCTCCTTCCGCCGCTGCGCTGAATGCGAATGCGCAGGCCGGCGCAACTGCCGTGCAATCGCTTGACACCATTACGGTCGCGGCTTCGAAGACCGAAGAGAAGGCCATCGACGCGATGGCGCCGGTCAGCGTCGTGACGCTGGAGCAGATTCAGGGGCTGCAGCCGAACCGCCTGTCGGATATTTTTTACAACGTTCCCGGTGTCACGTTCAACGAGCGCGGCGACGATCCGTCGACTGTCATCAATATCCGTGGCTTGCAGGATTTCGGCCGCGTCGCCGTCGTAGTCGACGGTGCGCGGCAAAATTATCAGCGCTCCGGCCATAACGCCAACGGCTCGTTCTTCCTCGATCCGGAACTGATCGGTGGCGCCGACGTCGTGCGTGGTCCGACCGCCAATATCTACGGTTCGGGCGCGATCGGCGGCGTAGTCTCGTTCCGCACCAAGGATATCCAGGACGTCGTGCGTCCCGGCGAGAAATGGGGCGTGGACATGAGCGGGTCCTACGGCACCAACAAGGATCGCGGGCTCGGCTCGATCTTCGGCGGCGTGCACGTCAACCCTGATGTCGACGTGTTCGGCGGCGCCGTCTATCGCACCCAGGGCAATTACAAGGACGGCGATGGCACGGAGATCGGCAATACCGGCAACGAGCTGGTAGGGGGGCTGCTCAAGCTCACGGTGCGCCCGGCCGATGGCCACGAGATCAAGTTCGGCGGCGTTTTCCAGGACTACAAATACAGTATCGGCCAGTTCAACCGCGGCCCCACCACGACGGCGGCGCTGCGCGCGCTCAATCAGGGTTCGTCGGTCTATGCCTCGGATGCCAAGAACTATACCGGCACCATCACCTGGAAATACTCCAGGCCCGACGACAATCTGTGGGACTGGAACGCGACGGTCTACGGCAATCGTACGGATAACGACCAGACCAAGACCTATCACTACAGCACCTCGGGCGCGGCTTATTGCGGTGGCGGCACCGGCAACAACATCTCGGGCTGTGTCGGCGATCGCCGCGGCTATCTGCTCGACACCGTCGGCACCGATGTCAACAACACCACCCGCTT
>JAHCKB010000117.1 GCA_026125985.1 Bradyrhizobium sp. | reverse complement strand
CCACGGCCTGCAGGATGATCGTGATGATCTGGAGGGTGGGATCGTAGGTGCCGACCAGACCCAGCAAGGCCATCGTAATGAAGGCCCACCAGATGTCGCCGACCTGACCGGTGAAACTGAAGTTGGGCCGGCCCGGCACCTGAATATGTGGAGCGAACCAGCGATAGAGCCAGACAGCGACCCACGGCGCTGGGATCACCAGAAGCATGCCAATGAAGTAGAGTAAGCTCCGCCCGAGCAGGCCCCACAGCGGCAGGTCGGCCGTGAGCGCATTGCCCGGCGAGCCACCCGCGCCCACACCCATCGTGGGCGGAGGTCCGCCCCTTGCCATCGGCGGCGGTCCGCCGGCCGGCATCAGGCCCGGCACCTCGGCAGCCTTCTGCCAGCCGGCCATGCCTTCGGTCCAGACGAGGGTGTCAGGCCGCACGGTTCCATTGGCGATGAGGTCACGAAACCGGTCTTCCGCAAAGGGTCCCTGCTGCTGGCCGTTGGCAGCATAAAACCAGTTGGACATGCGCTCCCCCTAGCTGTTGGGCCGGTGTTTCCTGGTGCAATTCATTCCGGCCTCGGCCGGGTCAAGAGTCCCAGCTTTGAAAGCCGCATTGTGGCGGACGAGCTGGCCATCTGTACAGAGACGCCCGGTACCCAGTCCCAGATGATTCCACTTACGTCTGCGAGTTTTTTGTGCCATTTGCACAGAAAGATGCCAGATTTGGATTGGCAAACGCCGCCGGGCAGCCAGACTGCCTAAAACAAGATGGAATGAAGGCCCATGAAGCTCATTGTCGCGATCATCAAACCGTTCAAGCTGGACGAGGTCCGCCAGGCGCTGACCGCCATCGGCGTCCACGGCATGACCGTGACCGAGGTCAAGGGTTACGGCCGCCAGAAGGGTCACACCGAGATCTACCGCGGCGCCGAGTATGTCGTGAACTTCCTGCCCAAGCTGCGCATCGAGGTCGCCGTCGATTCCGCCGTCGCCGACAAGGTGGTGAATGTCATCACCCAGGGTGCGCGCACCGGGCAGATCGGCGATGGCAAGATTTTCGTCACGCCAATCGACCACACCGTGCGCATCCGCACCGGCGAAACCGACAACGACGCGCTCTGACACTCTCTCATCGCTCAAAACGCATCCGGCCGATGCCGAAGGTGCGGACAAGAATCGCAAGTTAGTAATGCCGGGGAAAAATATCATGGGGGCTCACTCACGTGCCGTGAGGCTATTGGCGGCAGCTGGATTTTTCGCAGGCACCACGCCTGCCTTTGCGGAAACTTCCACCATCAACGCCGCTGACACCGCCTGGATGATGGTCGCCACCGCACTGGTGCTGATGATGACCATTCCGGGCCTTGCGCTGTTCTATGCCGGCATGGTGCGCAAGAAGAACGTGCTTGCCACCATGGCCCAGAGTCTTGCCGCGGTGGCGCTGATCTCGATCCTCTGGGTCGCGTATGGCTATTCGCTGGCCTTTGTCGGCGACGGATCATGGATCGGCACGTTCGAGCGCTGGTTCCTTTCGGGCATGACCATGGAGTCGGTCAATCCGGCGGCCAAGACGATCCCCGAAGCGCTGTTCATGCTGTACCAGATGACTTTTGCCGTCATCACGGTGGCGCTGGTGGCGGGCTCGGTTGCCGACCGCATGCGGTTCTCCGCCTATCTGTGGTTCTCGGCCGGCTGGTTCACCTTCGTCTATGTTCCGCTGGCGCATTGGGTGTGGGGCGGCGGCTTCCTGATGACCATGGGCGTGCTCGACTTCGCCGGCGGCCTCGTGGTGCATCTGTCGGCCGGCATCGGCGGTCTGGTCGCAGCCAAGGTCCTCGGCAACCGCCACGGCTATGGCAGCGAAAACCTCGCGCCGTTCGATCTTTCGCTCGCGGTGATTGGCACCGGCATGCTGTGGGTCGGCTGGTTCGGCTTCAACGGCGGCTCGGCGTTGACGGCGAGCCCACGTGCGGTCTGGGCGATATCGGCAACGCACCTGTCGGCCTGCGCGGGTGCGCTGACCTGGGCCGCGCTGGAATGGTGGACACGTCGGAAGCCGTCCGTGCTCGGCATGATCTCCGGTGCAGTGGCCGGGCTCGGCACAATTACGCCGGCTTCGGGCTTCGTCGCACCCTGGGCCGGAATCGTCATCGGCGTGGTCGCGGGCATCGTCTGCTTCTGGGCCTGTACCTGGCTGAAGCAGCGTCTCAACTACGACGATTCGCTCGATGTGTTCGGCGTCCACGGTGTCGGCGGCATAACCGGCACGCTGTTGTGCGGCGTGTTTGCGATGAAGGCGATCGGCGATACGTCGGGCCTGATCGAGGGGAATCCGCAGCAGGTCCTGACCCAGTTCTACGGGGTCGCGATCACGCTGGCCTGGACGGCGGTAGCCACTGTTGCCCTGCTCAAGCTGGTTGGCGCCTTCGCTCCCTTGCGGGTAACGGTGCAGCAGGAGCTGGAAGGCCTCGATATTTCGCAGCATGGCGAGGCGTTGCAGTAGTTCCACCATCTAAATACCGTGCCGTTGCACTCGCGATGGGCATGATTGCGTCGGAAGGCAGTCATGCCGGCTTCTTGGGCACCACTGGCTAGACTTTAGGCGCGACGGAACAACGCACTCCTCGCGTGTGCCCCTCTGCGCCGAAAACCCCCGGATTCATAAACCGTTAGGGAATGCGGCCGTTCTGGCACGGCATTTGATTCTACGGGGACAGACTGTGCCCGCGTAGCGAACAATCTCCGCGTGGTGACGTCCTTCCAGATCGCCCGGAATGCCGGGTCCAAGCGGGGATAAACCCATGAAAATCGTTATGGCGATCATCAAGCCATTCAAGCTCGAAGAAGTCCGTGACGCTCTGACCGCCATCGGCGTTCACGGCCTGACGGTCACCGAAGTCAAGGGATACGGCCGGCAGAAAGGCCACACGGAAATCTATCGCGGCGCCGAATACGCCGTGAGCTTCCTGCCCAAGATCAAGATCGAAGTCGCCGTCAATGCCGAACACGTCGACAAGACGATCGACGCGATCACTTCGGCCGCCAAGACCGGACAGATCGGCGACGGCAAGATCTTCGTCATGAACCTCGACCATGCGGTTCGCATCCGCACCGGCGAGGCCGATGCCGCAGCCCTCTGATTTCGCGCTCAACCCTTCCACTCAGGAGTAAGACAAAATGACGTTCAAGCGTCCCTATGGCGCGGGATTGGCGGCCCTCGCAGTCGGCCTGTTCGCCGCAACCGCAGCCTGTGCCGCGCCAACCGTCAACAAGGGCGACAACGCCTGGATGATGACGTCGACGGTACTGGTGCTTTTGATGACCATTCCAGGCCTCGCGCTGTTCTACGGCGGTCTCGTCCGCACCAAGAACATGCTCTCGGTGCTGATGCAGGTATTCTACTGCGTCTGTATCGTCACCGTGCTGTGGGCGCTCTACGGCTACAGCCTCGCCTTTACTGGCGGCTCCGAATTCTTCGGCGGCTTCTCCAAGGCCTTCCTGATGGGCGTGACGCCGGACTCGATGGGTGCGACCTTCAGCGTTGATGCCAACATCACCGAGCTGATCTTCATCTGCTTCCAGATGACCTTCGCGGCGATCACCCCGGCTCTCATCGTCGGCGCCTTTGCCGAGCGCATGAAGTTCTCGGCGATCGCGCTGTTCATCCCGCTCTGGGTCACCCTGATCTACTTCCCGATGGCCCACATGGTCTGGTACTGGGCCGGTCCGGACGCCATCACCGATGCGGCCAAGGCGGTTGCAGCGGCGACGGATGAAGCGGCCAAGAAGGCAGCGCAGGCCAAGCTCGACGAAATCATGGCCGACGCCGGCTTTATCTTCAAGAAAGGCGCGATCGACTTCGCCGGCGGCACTGTGGTCCACATCAACGCCGGTATCGCCGGCCTGGTCGGCGCGCTGCTGATCGGCAAGCGCATCGGCTACGGCAAGGAGCTGATGGCCCCGCACTCGCTGACCCTGTCGATGGTCGGCGCTTCCCTGCTCTGGGTCGGCTGGTTCGGCTTCAACGCCGGTTCGAACCTCGAAGCCTCGGGCGGCGCTGCGCTCGCCATGACCAACTCCTTCGTCGCGACCGCGGCGGCGGCGCTGGCCTGGATGTTCGCGGAATGGATCGTCCGCGGTCATCCCTCGATGCTCGGCGTCATCTCGGGTGCAGTTGCCGGACTCGTCGCCGTCACGCCCGCTGCCGGTTTCGCAGGTCCGATGGGCGCCATCGTGCTCGGCATCGTCGCCGGCGTGGTCTGCCTGTTCTTCTGCACCGTCGTGAAGAACTCGCTTGGCTATGACGACTCGCTGGACGTGTTCGGCGTGCACTGTGTCGGCGGCATTATCGGCGCGCTTGGCACCGGCATCCTGGTGAACCCCGCCCTCGGCGGCACCGGCGTCATGGACTACGTCACCGGCAAGGTCGGCGATTACGACTTCGTGGCGCAGATGACCTCCCAGATCTGGGGCGTCGGCACCACGCTGGTGTGGTCCGGCGTCGGCTCGGCGATCCTCTTCAAGGTCGTCGATGTGATCGTGGGCCTGCGTGCCACCGTCGAGGTGGAGCGCGAGGGTCTCGACCTCACCGACCACACCGAGCGCGCCTACAACATGTAAGGCTCTCCCGCGGGAGCGGCACCTTCGGTCGCCGCTCCCAGAACTACGGTTCGGGCACATACCCGGCAATGCCAGGACCGTTGAGGGGCTCCAGCGCAAGTTGGAGCCCCTTTCTTTTTGCGGCGGCGACCGTTCATCCCGCCCGTTTGGAGAGATGGCAATTTGGCCGCGTTGAACCCGGCCCGTCTCCCTGCGCGCATGTTCCCGCTGACGCCGAGTTGACGCCGGTCGAAATGACCGGTTTGCTCCTGTCCCAATCAAGAGGACGGAAATTCCGCCTCGCAAAACAACAATGGGGTGAGAGAACGCGCATGGATGCCAACACGTCCTCCGGCTCTGCCGGCAAATGGTCGCCCCCGCAAGACGCCAGCGACATCATCAAGAGCGTGCATGCGATGCTGCACCCCCGCAACATCGTGCTGGTCGGCGCCACCGACAAGCCCGGCAACTACGCCGAGCGCATCTGGAACAATCTGGTCAAGTACGGCTACGAGGGCGGTCTCTTTCCGATCAACGCCAAACGCGAAACCATCTGGGGCGTCACCTGCTACAAGGATTTCGCGAGTCTTCCCGAAAAGCCCGACCACGTGCTGGTGCTCGTGCCGGCGCGCTTTGCGGTGCAGGTGATCCGCGACGCCGCGGCCGCGGGCGCGCGTTCGGCCACCATCGTCACGTCGGGCTTCAGTGAGCTGCAGGACGAGGACAGCCAGCGGTTAGCGACCGAACTGAAGCAGGCCGTCAAGGAGACCGGGCTCGCGGTCACCGGTCCGAATTGCCTCGGCAATCTCAGCGCCGGCGAAAAGCTCTTCACCAACATCGACGATCGCATCGTCACCATGGAGCAGGGCAAGGTCGGTATCGCCGGGCAGTCCGGCGCCATCGTGATGGCGATCCGCCAGGCGCTGGAAGATCGCGGCGTCGGCGTCGGCTACATGGTCACCACCGGCAACGAGGTTGGCCTCGAGACGCCGGATCTGATGGCCTATTTCGCAGCCGATCCCTCGATCCGCGTCATCGCGGTCTATCTCGAGGGCGTGCGGAACACGAAGGCGTTCCGCGATGCCTGCAAGGCTGCGCGCGCTGCCGGCAAGCCGATCATCGCGCTGAAGCTGGGCGCCTCCGAAGGCGGCCGCGCCGCCGCAATGGCCCACACCGGCGCGCTCGCCGGCTCGATCGAGACCTTCGATGCGATCTCGACCCGCGAGGGCGTCATACGCGTGCAGGGCCTTGATGAGCTGATCGAGACCACCGAGTGCTTCGTTCATGCCAATACGCCGAAGGGAAACCGGCTTGCGGCAGTCTCTCTGTCCGGCGGCAAGCGCGGCCTCCTGATCGACGCGTTCTATTCCGAGGGCCTGAATTTCGCGCCGCTGCCCGCCAGCGCATCCGAGCAGCTTGCGAGGATGCTGGGCCCCGGCAGCATCGTCGGCAATCCCCTGGATGCCGGATTTGCCGCGGTGGTCGATCCCTCCGTCTACATGAAATCGATCAAGATCATGATCGACGACCCCGACACCGACATCGTCATCATCGACTCCGAGCTGCCGAAGGCGCCGCACGAGCAGCGCGAGCGGAACCTGCGCATCGTCAACGAGATGGCGGGTGAGGCCCACAAGCCCGTGATCTACATCAGCGCGATGTCGATCGGATTCACCGAGCACACCAAGGCGCTGCGGAGGTCATTGCCGAACATCGCGGTGCTGCAGGGCCTCGACCGTGCCGTCGGTGCGATCAAGTCGCTGATCGAGTATGCCGGCTTGCGCAAGGAAGTACCCGACATTCTTTCGAGTTCGAAAGCCTCCGCCCGCGCCATGCTTGAGAAGGCGCTCAAGGCGGCCGGCAGCGCCGCCGCGCTCGATGAGGTCGCGTCCAAAAAGCTTCTCAAGGCCTACGGCATCCCGATCTCCAAGGAGGCGATCGCGCAGACCTCTGCGGAAGCCGTGAAGATCGCAAGGAAGATCGGCTTCCCGGTCGTGGCCAAGGTGGTCAGTCCCGACATCCTGCACAAGTCCGATGTCGGCGGCGTCGTGCTCAATCTCAACAGCGCCGCCGAAGTGAGGAAGGCGTTCGACGACATCGTCAGGCGCGTGAAGAAGTTGAAGAACAAGCCCGGCCTCGAAGGCATTCTGATCGCGCAACAGGTCAAGGCCGATCTCGAGCTCGTGATCGGCGCTTCGCTGGACGCCGAGATGGGTCCGGTGGTGCTGTTCGGCACCGGCGGCGTCGATATCGAGCTGATGAAGGACGTGGCACTGGCCGGCGCGCCGATCGACGCGGCGGAAGCGAAGCAACTGATCGCCCGCACCAAGGCCGGCGTGAAGATGAAGGGCTATCGCGGCCGCCCGGCACTGCACGAGGCCTCTTCCGTCAAGGCGCTGGTCGGTCTTTCCAACCTGATTGCGGACGCTGGCGATCGCATCGCCTCGATCGACGTCAATCCGTTCCTGATCAACAGCAAGGTGGGCGTCGCCGTGGACGGGCTGATCGTGCTCAACAACGAAGCAGCGCGCAAGGCCGCGAAGCACTAGATCGCGATACGATCGGGTCGAGTCGCGCCCTAAATTGCTGCTCAAGCACAATCCCTCGGGACCAGCCCGAGGGATTGCTTTTCCGAATTGCTCTCTAGGGACGGATATAGCTCCAGCCCTGCTCCTGCAATTCGTTCAGGCGCACGACGCCTGCAGGCACGACGGTGGCCTGCGGGATCAGCGTGATGGCGTGCCCCTCCGCCTTTTCCATGTTGGTCATGGTGTTGCCGCAGGCCGCGAAGCTAACCTTCGAGGGGAAGCTCTTTTCGGCGAGATGCTTGACGCGGTCCTTCACCGGCGACCTGTCCTCCCGAAGCATGTTCAGACCCGGGCCGTAGGCGACGACCTCGATCTGCACTTCTTCGCCCTTGCCGTGATAGTAGTCGGTGACGTTGGCGACGTTGTTGAGAACCAGGCCCATGAGCGCCGGATCGTTCTGGTCGATATGGAATGCGATCCGATGTGGCTTGGCCGCGTCGCCCGCATAAGATCCGCTTGCAGGCATCACGATAGCGATCAGGCAGGCAAGCGCGATCGCAAGGGCTCTCCTCGACTTCATATTTCTCCCCTCAGCTTTGTTTATCTTTCGTCGAATTCTGGTGTGACTACACGTCGAATTCGTTTTTATGAATATTCATACTATCGCATCTGTGAGCGTCAAACAATTGGACATGCTGCATTCCGTCGTTCTGCGCTGCAGCAATCGACGAACAGTTGGTGATAGTCTCCAGCACGGGTTTGATGAACCAACCGACGCCCGCACCCGCATTCGCCGTGGGCGCAATGGGCCTAACTTGGGAGGCGACGGACCATGAAACTGACCGGCGGATGCTATTGCGGCGCAGTACGTTATGAGGCGGAAGGTGAGCCGCTGATGATGGCGCAGTGCCATTGCCGCGAATGCCAGTACATCACCGGCGGTTCGCCGAACGTATTCGTGGCGATGTCGCCGGACGGCTTCAAATACACGAAGGGCGCGCCAAAGCAGTTCGCCCGCAAGGATCTGGAAAAGCCGGTCACGCGCGAGTTCTGCGGCGAATGCGGCACCCATGTCGTGACGCGGCCGAATCGGCCGATCATCGTGATCAAGGTCGGCACGCTCGACAATCCCGGACAGATCATGCCCAAAGTCGCGATCTATACCGTCGACAAGCAGCCGTTTCATCATGTGCCGGAGGGCCTGCCCGCCTTCGAGCGGCTGCCGCAGCGGTGACGGGAATCACGCCATCGCCATCGGTGGCGCCTCGTCCGCGCGAATGACGCGGTCGCGGCCCTGGCGTTTGGCCGCATAGAGCGCCCGGTCGGCGATGCGCATGATACCGGCAAGATCGGTCTCGCCGCGCGCGACGGTGAAGCCGATGCTGACCGTCAGACGCTCGCAGACGTCACCGCTGCAAATCTCGCGATGAGCGCAGGCTCGGCGTATCTCCTCGGCATGAATTTCCGCCTGCTCGCGCGAAACACCGATCATCAGCACGGCAAATTCCTCGCCGCCATGGCGGGCCACCAGTCCGCCATGCACTTGTGAAAATTCGCGCAGCACGCCGGCAACCTCGACCAGCGCCTTGTCGCCGAATTCGTGGCCGAAGCGGTCATTGATCGACTTGAAATGATCGATGTCGCACATCAGCACGACTGCGGACGCGCCGGTCTGCTTTGCCGAGTGCAACGCGGGCACCGCCGCATCGTCGAAGCCGCGGCGATTGAGCAATCCCGTAAGCTGGTCGGTCTGCGAGATCCGCGACAATTCGCTGCGCATCAGCGTCAGCTCCTTCATCAGTCGCGCCGAGCGATAGCTCATGATGCCGGAGACCACGGCCGAGATCATCGTGGCCGCACACATGCTGAGGATGATGACATTGCCGACGCGGACCATCGCATCCGGATTGCCGCCGAGATCCATCAGCATGATGGTGGCCGTCATCACCATGGTGATGCCGGTCGCAACCGCCACACGCCGAATCGTATGGCGAACGACATCGGCGTCGGTCGCAATCTGGTTAGCCATGGTCCTCCCCGGTTGGACCATCCCTAACACCGCGGACACGCACGAATTGCTAAACGAAGATGCATTCCGTCGGGCGCGGTAAATGGCGTCCCGCGCAGTTTGTTAAAACTGTCGCAATCAGCCACCGGCATCGGGGTCATGCATCACTGCTCCGATTTGCCGCGCCGGATTTTGTCCGTCTGGACACCCGCACCGCCGATGGTTAATCGCGTCTTAACCTCGCCGTATCTATGGTGATTGGATCGGGGTCTTACGGCCGGCATTTCCGTGTCCGGCCGCATTGAAAGTGCTGGCGTTTCAGACATGGCAATGACCGCCTCTTCCGGCCTGGCGCACGGCGCCGGCAATGTATCGGCTGCCGGTCAGGCCGAGCGCTCCCCGTTTGCCCGCACGACCGAACTGCTGGCGCCCTATCAGCCCGGCAAGCCATTGATAACGCTGTCGTTAGGCGAGCCGCAGCATCCGGTGCCGGATTTCGTCGGGCCGGTGCTCGCAAAGCATATCGCCGATTTCGGCCGCTATCCGCTGGCCAAAGGCATCGAGCCCTTCCGCCGCGCGGTCGCCAACTGGCTATCGAGCCGGTTCAACCTGCCGCGCGCGGTCGATCCCGAAACAGAAGTGCTGGTGCTCAACGGCAGCCGCGAGGGCCTGTTCTTCGCCGCCATTACGGCGTCTCGCTTTGTCGGCCCCCGCAAGGGCCGGCCCGCGATCCTGATGCCGAACCCGTTCTACCCGGCCTATGGCGCGGGCGCACGCGCCGCCGGCTGCGAACAGGTGTATCTGCCGACCACCGTCGCCAACGGATTCCTGCCTGATCTCGATTCGCTTGACGATGCGTTGCTCGCCCGCACCGTGGCGATCTTCATCGCCTCACCGGCCAACCCGCAAGGGGCGGTCGCCTCGCGGGACTATTTCGCGCGGCTGAAGCAGCTTGCCGACCGCTTCGGTTTCTACGTCCTCAGCGACGAGTGCTATTCGGAAATCTACACCAGGGAAGCGCCGGGCAGCGCACTCGAATGCGCCGGCTCCGACCTTGCGAACGTGATCGTGTTCCAGTCATTGTCGAAGCGCTCGAACCTGCCTGGCATGCGCGTCGGTTTCGCGGCCGGGGATGCGAAGTTCCTCGCTGCCTTTCATGAGTTGCGTAATGTCGCTGCACCCCAGGTGCCGGTGCCGTTGCAGCATGTCGCCGTCGCCGCTTATGGCGACGAGGCGCATGTCGAGGAGAACCGGAAGCTCTACCGCATCAAGTTCGATCTCGCCGACCAGATCCTCGGCAGTCGTTACGGTTATCGCCGCCCGGCCGGCGGCTTCTGCGTCTGGCTCGACGTTTCCGGCCACGGCGGCGACGAGGCGGCATGCGTGAAACTCTATCGCGATGCCGGCGTGCGGGTGATTCCCGGAAGCTATCTGGCGCGGATGCAGGACGACGGCTCCAATCCCGGCGCCGGCTACATCCGCCTCGCGCTGGTGTCGGATTCCGAATCTACAGCCGAGGCGTTGCATCGGCTGGTCGAAACTCTGGATTAATCGCAAGGCGGCTGAAGAGCATGGCAGCGATCGAACGAGTCATTCCCCTGGTGAGCCATCTGCCGCCATCGATCCGCGACGCGCTCACGCGCCGCATTCGCGAGATGGTCGGCCTCGGCCTGATCGCGCTGACCGGCGTCGCTGCCGCCGCGCTGATGACATGGTCGGTGAGGGACCCAAGCCTCAGCCACGCCACCTCGCGTCCCATCCGCAACATCCTCGGCTATCCCGGTGCAATCGGCGCCGACCTGTCGATGCAGATCCTCGGCCTCGGCTCGATCATGCTGATCCTCACTGTCGCGGTGTGGGGCTGGCGCATGCTGACCCACCGCAATTTCGATCGCGAAGCGCTGCGGCTCGCCTGCTGGCTCCTTGCGACCGTGCTCGCTGCAGGCTTTGCGAGCTGCTTCAAGCACGGCGGCTCGTGGCCGCTGCCGACCGGGCTCGGCGGCGTGGTGGGTGATGCGCTGGTGCGCGCGCCCGCCGTCGTATTCGGCCCGGCCGGTTTCATCTACCGCTTCGTGCTCGGCACTATCCTGTTCCTTGCGATGAGCGCCGCTTTCCTGTTCGCCTCGGGCTGGGGTTCGCGCCCGCGCGAGGACGAGGAGCTGACGCCGATCGCGGACGACGACGAGCCATTCGTCGAGGAGCCGGAGAGCCGGGGATCGGTCTCGCTGGGCTGGCTGTTCCACGCCATCATGAGCGCGAAGGCGCGGATCGGCTGGTTTTTCTCGACGGCCTATCGCTCGCTGGTGTCATCGGGCCCCGCGCCGCGGCTTTCCTTCGAGCGCCAGGAGCCCAATCTCGACGGCCGCCGCGCGCCGACGCTGGCGCCGCAGCACGACGAGGAAGAAGAGGACGAGGAGGAAGAAGAAGAGGAGGACGAGGAGGAGGAAGAGCCCGTCGCCCGCGCGCCCCGCAGGAAGTCGGAACCGCGTCCGAAAAAGTCCAATAGCAAGTTCGAGCTGCCGTCGGTATCGGTGCTTGCTGCACCGAAGTCGTCGGACCGGCAGCCGCTCAGCAAGGCCGAGCTGGAAGCCAACTCCCGCTCGCTCGAAGGTGTGCTCGGGGATTTCGGCGTGCGCGGCGAGATCGTGAAGTCGAGCCCCGGCCCTGTCGTCACGCTGTACGAGCTGGAGCCTGCGCCGGGCATCAAGTCCTCGCGCGTCATCGGACTTGCCGACGACATCGCCCGCTCGATGAGCGCGCTGTCGGCGCGCGTCGCCGTCGTTCCCGGCCGCAATGCCATCGGCATCGAGCTGCCGAACGCGCATCGCGAGAAGGTCTATCTCCGCGAACTGCTGACCGCCAAGGAAGCCGCCGAAACCCCGGCGAAGCTGCCGCTCTGCCTCGGCAAGACCATCGGCGGCGAGCCCGTCATCATCGACCTGGCGCGCACGCCGCACATGCTGATCGCCGGCACCACCGGCTCCGGCAAGTCGGTCGCCATCAACACCATGATCCTGAGCCTCGTCTATCGGCTGCGCCCGGACCAGTGCCGGCTGATCATGGTCGATCCCAAGATGCTCGAACTCTCCGTCTATGACGGCATCCCGCATCTCCTCACGCCCGTCGTCACCGATCCCAAGAAGGCGGTGGTGGCGCTGAAATGGGCCGTGCGCGAGATGGAAGAACGCTACAAGAAGATGGCCAAGCTCGGCGTGCGCAACATCGACGGCTACAATGCCCGCTTGGGCGAAGCCAAGACGAAGGGCGAGGAGCTGACGCGCACCGTGCATACCGGCTTCGACAAGGAATCCGGCAAGGCCATCTACGAGGAAGAAAAACTCGAACTCGATCCGCTGCCCTATATCGTCATCATCGTCGACGAAATGGCCGACCTGATGATGGTCGCCGGCAAGGACATCGAAGGCGCCGTGCAGCGCCTCGCCCAGATGGCGCGCGCCGCCGGCCTGCACGTCATCCTGGCGACCCAGCGTCCGTCGGTCGACGTCATCACGGGCACCATCAAGGCTAACTTCCCGACCCGCATCGCCTTCCAGGTCACCTCCAAGATCGACAGCCGCACCATTCTCGGTGAAATGGG
>JAHCKB010000116.1 GCA_026125985.1 Bradyrhizobium sp. | reverse complement strand
GCGCCGAAGCTCGCCGAGCTCGCCGAGCGCGGCGCATCGGTCGCCCTCGACAGCGCCACCGCGGCCGATGCGCTGAGCCGCCTGATCAGGGATGCCGGCGGCAAGCCTGTGGTCGGCGGCGACCCCGTGAGCCTGCTCAAGGCGGTCAAGAACCTCACGGAGATCGACGGCACGCGCACCGCACATCACCGCGACGCGGTGGCGCTGACGCGCTTTCTGGCCTGGGTCGACCGCGAGGCGCCGTCGGGCGCGCTGACCGAGATCGACGCCGTCGAGGCGCTGGAGACGTTCCGCCGCCAGACCGGCGCGCTGAAGGACGTCTCCTTCCCCACCATCTCCGGCACCGGGCCGAACGGCGCCATCGTGCATTATCGCGTCACCCGCAAGAGCAATCGCCGCATCGCGCCCGGCGATCTCCTGCTGATCGACTCCGGCGCGCAGTATCAGGACGGCACCACCGACGTCACCCGCACGATTGCAATCGGCGAGCCGACCGCCGAGATGCGCGACCGCTTCACCCGCGTGCTGCGCGGCCATATCGCGATTGCCCGCGCACTCTTCCCCGACGGCACGACAGGGGCACAGCTCGATTCCTTTGCCCGGCAGTTTCTCTGGCAGGCCGGGCTCGATTTCGAGCACGGCACCGGGCACGGCGTCGGCAGCTATCTCTCGGTGCATGAGGGGCCGGCGCGGATCTCGAAACTCGGCACCACGCCGTTGAAGCGCGGCATGATCCTCTCCAACGAGCCCGGTTACTACAAGGCCGACGCCTACGGCATCCGCATCGAGAATCTCGAGCTCGTCATCGGCGCCGACATCAGGGGCTCGGAGAAGCCGGTCAACGCCTTCGAGACGTTGACCTTCGCGCCGATCGACCGCCGCCTGATCGACGTGACGATGCTGGATGCCGGCGAGCTGAAATGGCTCAACGAGTATCACGCCAGGGTCGCGAAGATCGTGCGGCCGCAGCTCGACGACAACGCGACCAAGCTGTGGCTCGACGAGGCGACAGCGGAGTTGAAGTAGCGCGTCGCCTCCCGGATTCCTCATGGCCGCATGCCGAAACGGGCGTGTTCGCACGGCGCCATCCCGATACATTGCGATTCCATGCAGACGGACCGGATCAAATGCACGGCGTGAGCGGCCATCCGCCCGGCGCGGCAGCAGACGCACGCGACAGTACGCCGCCACGGCTGATGCTGCTGATGCTCGTCACGATGACCGGCGTTGCGCCGATCTCGCTCTACATTCTGGTGCCGGCGCTGCCGGTGCTGGCGGCCACCTTCCAGAGCGACATCTCGATCGTGCAGATGACGGTGTCGCTCTACATGGTCGGCATCGCCTGCTCGCAGCTCATCATGGGACCACTCTCCGACAAGTTCGGCCGCCGTCCGGTGCTGCTGGCCGGACTCGGGCTGATGGTGGCCGCGAGCGTGGGCGCCTCGCTGGCCGAGAGCCTGCCGCAGCTCATCGCCGCGCGGTTCCTGCAGGCGCTCGGCGGCGCCTCCGGCATGGTGATCAGCCGCGCCATCATCCGCGACCTCTATCCCCGCGAGCGCGTCGGCGCGATGATCAGCCTGGTCATCGCCGTGATGATGGTGGCGCAGATGCTGAGCGCGCTGACGGGCGGCCTCCTGGAAATCACCTTCGGCTGGCGCGCGATTTTCTACTTCATCACGGTATCGGCACTCGCGGTCTCCGCGCTGATTGCCGTGGCGCTGCCCGAGACGCGTCGCGCGCGCGCGGCGAGCAGCGGCTTTCGCGGCGATGTCCGTTCGCTGATCGGCAATCGCGCCTTCGTCGGCTATGTGCTGTGCCAGGTGCTGGCGTCGCAGATCATCTTCGCCTTTGCCGGCGGCGGCCCCTACATCGTGGTGACCCAGATGGGGCGGACCACCGCCGAATACGGCGCATGGTTCGCCGCCACGGGCTTCGCTTTCCTGGTCGGCAATCTGCTCTGCGTGCGCTTTGCGCCGCGGCACTCCCTCGAAAAGCTGATCTGGTTCGGCTTGGCGCTGCAGCTCGCCGGCAGCCTGCTCAATGTGATCCTGAGCCTGACCGGCATCAACCAGGCGCCGGTCTTTCTGTTCGGCGTCCAGATGATCGTGATGGTCGCCAACGCCATCGTGATGTCGAACGCCGCCGCAGGCGCCATCAGCGTCCGGCCCGAGGCCGCCGGCACCGCCTCCGGCGCGATGGGCTTCCTCCAGCAGGGCATCGGCGCCCTGCTCTCGCAGTTCGGAGCTTATCTCGGCGGTCACTCCACGACTACGCTGCCGCTGACCTCGGCGATCTTCGCGCTGTCGCTCGCCTGTGCCGCAGCGATGTTCTTCCTGGTGCCGCGGCGGAATGTCGTGGTGAGCGAGGAGCTGATCGAGAAGGCGGAGGAGGACGAAGCGGCGATGATGTGACGAGGCGACAAGCCCTCAGACCGTCATTGCGAGCGAAGCGACGCAATCCAACTTTTCGCATGCCCGGACGATGGATTGCTTCGGAGCTTGCGCTCCTCGCGATGACGGCGATCGAGTAGCTCACTCCTCGATCAGCGCCAGCCACTCGTCCTCGGTCAGCACCGTCACGCCGTGCTTCCTGGCTTCCGCGAGCTTGGAGCCGGCGCCGGGGCCCGCAACAACATAGTCCGTCTTCTTGGACACCGAGCCCGCGGCCTTGGCGCCGAGACGCTCGGCGGTGGCCTTGGCCTCGTCGCGCGTCATCTTCTCCAGCGTGCCGGTGAAGACCACGGTCTTGCCGGCGACCTTTGAATTGCTCTTCGGCTTCTCGGCGTCGACGATCGCGTCGATCTCCTTCACCAGCCGGTCGACAATGCCGCGATTGTGGCTCTCTCCGAAATAGGCGGCGATGCTTTGAATCACGGTGTCGCCGATCTGGTCGAGCGCATCCATCTCGGCAATCGCCTCCTCATCTTTCCTGGCGACCTTCAGACAAGCCTCGTGGAAGGCATCCCAGGAGCCGTAGCCGCGCGCCAGCGCCAGTGCTGTGGTTTCGCCGACATGGCGCATGCCGAGCGCATAGATGAAACGCTCCAGCGCAATGCGGCGGCGGCTGTCGATGGCGGCAAAGAGGTTGCGCACCGAGGTATCGCCGTAGCCCTCGATCTCTTCCAGCTTCAGCCGGCTGTTGCGCTTCTGCAGGGTGAAGATGTCGGCGGGCTCCTTCACCCAGCCCTCGTCGAAGAAGAACTGCAGTTGCTTCTCGCCGAGGCCGTCGATGTCGAACGCACGACGCGACACGAACAGTTTGAGGTGCTCGATCTTCTGGAACGGACAGGCGAACTCGCCGGTGCAGCGGGCGCGCGAGCCCTCCTCGCCCATCGCCGTCTCCTCGCGCACCACGTCGGTGTGCAGCGGACACGGACACTTCTTCGGGAAGTGAAACTCCCTGGCGCTCTTCGGCCGCTTGTCGATCACGACGTCGACCACCTGCGGGATGACGTCGCCAGCGCGCTGGATCACGACGGTGTCGCCGATCCTGATGTCGCGGCCTTCACGGATCGGTTCTCCGTCGCCGCCGACACCCTTGATGTAATCTTCGTTGTGCAGGGTGACGTTCTGCACGATGACGCCGCCGACGCCCACCGGCTCCAGCTTGCCGACCGGCGCCAACGTGCCGGTGCGGCCAACCTGAATCTCGATGTCGCGCAGCACCGTCATGGCGCGCTCGGCCGGGAACTTGTGCGCGATAGCCCAGCGCGGCGTCCGCGAAACGAAACCGAGTCGCTCCTGCCAGTCGATGCGATCGACCTTGTAGACGACGCCGTCGATATCGTAGTCGAGCCCGGCGCGGCTCTCCTCGATCTTGCGGTGAAAGGCGATGAGCTGCTCGACCGAGTGGCAGAGCTTTGTCAGCGGATTGGTCTTGAAGCCGCAGCGCTCGAACCAGTGGATCATGCCGCTCTGGGTCTCCTCCGGCATCGCGCTCATCTCGCCCCAGGCATAGGCGAAGAAGCCAAGCGGGCGCGACGCTGTTATCGCCGGGTCCTTTTGACGCAGCGAGCCAGCGGCGGAATTTCTGGGATTGGCGAACGGGGCCTCACTGGCCTCGACCTGCTTTCGGTTGAGCGCGAGGAAGGCCTGCTTGGTCATGTAGACCTCGCCCCGCACCTCGCAGACCTCGGGGATGTTGCGGCCTTTCAGCTTTTGCGGCACGTCGTCAAGGGTGCGGATATTGGCGGTGACGTCCTCGCCTTCTGCGCCGTCGCCGCGGGTCGCCGCCGTGACCAGCTCGCCGCCTTCGTAGCGCAACGACATCGAGAGCCCGTCGATCTTGGGTTCGGCGGAGAAATCGATCTGCTCGTCCGGCAGCTTGAGGAAGCGCACGATGCGATCGGCAAAGTCACGCACGTCCTGTTCGACAAAGGCGTTGTCGAGCGAGAGCATCGGCACGGCATGCCGGACTTTCCTGAAGCGCCCGGAAGGCGCCGCGCCGATCTTCTGCGACGGCGATTCCGTGCTGACCAGTTCAGGAAAGCGTTGCTCGATGGCGTTGAAGCGCTGGCGCAGCGCATCGTATTCGGCGTCCGAAACGCTTGGGGCGTCTTCCTGATAATAGCGGCGGTCATGCGCCTCGATCTCGAGCGCCAGCCGCATATGCTCGACCTTGGCCTGGGCCCTGGTGAGCTTGACGACATCGGTGAGCGGTTTTGCCTGCTTTGCAGCTCTTGCCATGGTCGTTGAATACGACAGAGCGGGCGGGAGGGCAAAGGCGAACGTGAGATGTGTATTCCCCGCAGCCGGGCGCACGACGAGCCTACCGGTCCGCACTCAAGACTTGACGCGAGATCCTTTCCGCGCCCGTCCGGCACACAAGACGACATCGACGTTCCCGACGACCACGTCGACGTACCGCCCGACGTGCCACTTTCGGTCTATGACAAGGCCTTGCCATTGCGAGGGAAAGAGTTGGGCGCACAGCCACTCGGCCGCCTCCTCGACGTTCCAGCCGTCTTGCAGCGCCTCTTGCCGATCGAGCTTCTCCATGATGGTCCGGGCCATGGCCTTCAGCGCATCCTGGCGACTGAGCCAGGACCGCCGCACCTCGCTGTCGCTCGCAGCGAGGGCTTCCAACTCACGGGCGACGGAAAATATCTCCGGCAGATAAGCAAACCACGCGCGTATAAATGCCTCAAGCCCTTCGCGCCCCGAAGCCATCGTCGTCGCGGCGAAAATTGCCTTGCCGTGGGACACGTCATGATAGCGCACGATCTCAGCAAGAAGCGTCGCGCGGTTCTTGAAATAGAAATACACCGTCTGGCGGGTGACTCCTGACGCCACGGCCACGTCGGCCATTGAGACCGCCCCAACTCCCTTGGCCCTGATCAGGCTCAAGCCGGCACGAAGCACGTGTTCCCGCGTCTGATCGGCCTTGCTCACGGTGTCCCCTGGTACTTTACACGTGTAAGAAAATGGAATATTACACGTGTAAGATATCGAAACGGAGCGATCCAGGCAATGTTGTTGGGCGGGCTGATCGACAAGGCTGGGCTGGCTTTCAGGCTGGGCGGAATGCGTCGCCGCGAACGTTGGAGCAGGTCGCAAATCGAAGCCTGGCAGGCACGGACACTGGAGCGGCTGCGCCGACATGCGCTCAGCCATTCACCGTTCTACGCCCGATTCCACAGCGGCCTGGCCGATGCGCCGCTTGCCGAGCTGCCGGTCCTGACCAAGGCGCAACTGATGGAGCACTTCGACGATCTGGTGACTGACCGAACCATCCGGCTGCGGGATGTCGAAGCCTTCGCCACGCAAATGGGACCGCTTGATCTGTTTCGCGAACGCTACCAGGTCGTGACGACATCCGGGACGACCGGGCGCCGTGCGTTCATGTTGTTTGCGCCGGATGAATGGCGCTGGGTAATGGCATCCTTGCCGCGGATCATGCATTGGCACGGAATCGACACGTCGGCTCCGAACGCCATGATTACAACGCACGTACCCTGGCACATGTCCGCCCGATGCGCCTCGGAGGCGGGACGCCTCGGCCTGGGCGCGGGACGCGCGTCGCTGGACTGCGCGGCCGGAACCGAGGCGCTCGTCGCGAGCCTGAACGATCTGGAGCCGGTCACCTTGAGCGGCTACCCATCCATGCTCGCCCTGCTCGCCGAGAACAGGCGCAACGGTCAACTCAGGATCGCTCCACGGCACATCTTCTGCACATCGGAATGCCTCACGCCCGACATGGCCAACAGCATCGCAACGGCCTTCGGCGTCACACCGGCGAACATCTACGCACTGAGCGAAGCGGGCGCCATCGCCTCGACATGCACCGCGGGCGACAGCCTGCATGTGGCCGACGACATGTGCATTCTCGAAAGCGTCGACGAGAACAACCGGCCGGTGCCGCCGGGCACTACCGGAGAGAAGACGCTGTTGACGGTGCTGTTCAACCGGACGATGCCACTGATCCGATACGAGATCACCGACCGGATCGCTGTGGCGGCAGAGCCGTGCAGCTGCGGACGGCAAACGACGCTCCTCGCCCGGGTTGACGGACGAAGCGGCGACATGCTGCGGCTGCCCGGCAGCGAAGGTTGCACCATCGCGATCGCGCCGGCCCAAATCAGCGCATTCCTGCGCGGCCTGCGCATCTCTGGCTGGCAGCTGACCGCCGGACAGGAACGGCTGCAGCTCGCCGTCGTCACGGTTGATCAATCCTGCGACGCGGACCTGATCGCATCCCGCCTTGCCCGGGGCCTTGCCGATCTCGGCGCCGTTGTTCCCTCAATATCCGTCGAACCCGTCGTGGAGCTTGAGCGTGGTCTCTCAGGCAAGGTGACCATCATGCGAGCGGTCAACGGCGAAAAGATCCACTGAGCGGAGCATCGCGCTGCGTCGCGATCCACAACGCTGCCGGCAACTCAGGCGGTCGCCGCCTTCAGCAGCCGCTCCGCGGCCGCCCTCGCCTCGGCGGTGATCTCGGCGCCGGCCAGCATCCGTGCGATCTCCTCGCGGCGGCGGTCGGCGGCGAGCGCGTCGACGCGGGTGGCGACGCGCTTGCCCTTGTCGAGCGCATCCTTGGAGATCAGGAGATGCTGGTCGGCGCGGGCGGCAACCTGCGGCGCGTGCGTCACCGCCATCACCTGCACCTTGCCGGCGAGCCGCGCCAGCCGCGTGCCGATGGCGTCCGCTACCGCGCCGCCGACGCCGGTGTCGATCTCGTCGAACACGAGCGTGGGCGCCGAGCCGCGATCGGCCAGCACGACCTTCAGCGCCAGCAGGAAACGCGACAGCTCGCCGCCGGAAGCGACCTTCATCAGCGGTCCCGGCCGCGTACCCGGATTGGTCTGCACCCAGAATTCGATGCGGTCGATTCCTTGCGGCCCGGGCGAGGCGTCGTCGGCCTCGACCTGCGTGGTAAAGCTGGCGCGCTCCAGCTTCAGCGGCGGCAATTCGGCGTTGACCGCCTTGTCGAGCTTTGTCGCCGCCTTCGCGCGCGCCGCCGACAGCTTCGCAGCCGCAGCGGAATAGCGCTTGCCGGCATCGAGGGCGGCGGCCTCCAGCTTCTTCAGCTGCTCGGCGCCGGCATCGATCAGCGCGACGTCACCGGCCATTTGCACCGCAAGCGCAGCGAGGCTGTCGACAGGCGTGGAATATTTGCGCGCGGCGGCGCGCAGCGCGAACAGGCGCTCCTCGATGCGTTCGAGCTCGGCGGGATCGAAATCGGCCGCCCGCAACGCGGCATTGAGGTGCTGGTCGGCCTCCTCCAGCGCATTGATGGCGACATCGATCGCCTTCACCGCGGGCTCGACCAGCGCGGGAGAATTGGCGGCGCGGCGCTCCAGGCGGCGCACCGCGGCGGAGAGCGCCGGCACCGGCGAATGCGGGCCGCCGATCGCCTCCTGCGCCTCGCGCAGGTCGGTGGCGATCTTTTCGCTCTGCATCATGACGGTGCGGCGGGAAGCGAGCGCGGTCTCCTCGCCGTCCTGCGGCGCGAGCTGCTTCAACTCGGCCGAGGCATGGCGCAGATAGTCCGCCTCGCGCGCGGCACGCTCCATGGAAGCGCGATGCTCCTCCAGCGAGGCGGCCGCCGTGCGCCTCGCCTCCCACAGCGATTCGACGGCGACGACGTCGTTCTCCAGGCCGGCGAAGGCGTCGAGCAGGCGGCGATGGGTGGAGGCGTCGACCAGCGCGCGCTCGTCGTGCTGGCCATGGATCTCGACCAGCGCGCTGCCGACCGCCTTCAGCGTCTGCACCGAGATGGACTGGTCGTTGATGAAGGCCCGGGTGCGGCCGTCGGCAAGCTGCACACGGCGCAGGATCATCTCGCGGGAATCCTGGGAGCTCGCCTCGTCGAGGCCGTTGTCGGCAAGGATCTTCGCCGCCGGATGATCCTTCGGCACGTCGAAGGTGGCGGTCACCTGTCCCTGCTCGGCGCCGTGGCGCACGAGGCCGGCGTCGCCGCGGCCGCCAAGCGCCAGCGCGAAGGCATCGAGCAGGATGGATTTGCCCGCGCCGGTTTCGCCGGTCAGCACGGCGAGGCCACGGGAGAATTCTATATCGAGCCGTTCGATCAGGACGATGTCGCGGATCGACAGACGCGCCAGCATGGAAGAGACCTAAGAACCTAGCCGAGGCCCAGTTTCTTGAAGGCCCTGGAAATATAGGAGCCCGTGTTCTCGCTCGGCTCGAGACCGCCCGACTTTACAAGATTGTAGGCTTCCTTGTACCAGCGGCTGTCCGGAAAGTTGTGGCCAAGCACGGCGGCGGCGGTCTGCGCCTCGCCGACGATGCCGATCGACATATAGGCCTCGGTGAGGCGGAACAGCGCCTCCTCGACATGGCGCGTGGTCTGGTAGCGGGTCACCACGGTCTTGAAGCGGTTGATGGCGCCGGTGTAGTCGCGCCGCTTCATGTAGTAGCGGCCGACGCTCATCTCCTTGCCGGCGAGCTGGTCGCGCGCGCCTTCCAGCTTGGCCTTGGCCGAGGTGGCATATTCCGAGGTCGGATATTTGCGCACGACTTCTTCGAGCGAATTGATGGCCTTCTCGGTGCGGCCCTGGTCGCGCGAGATGTCCGGGATCTGGTCGTAATGCGAGGCCGCGATCAGGTACTGCGCATAGGCCGCATCGGGGCTGCCCGGATGCAGCGTCACGTAGCGGGTGGCCGCGCCGATGCAACTGTCATAATCGCCGGCGCTGTAGAAGGCATAGGCCGACATCAGCAGCGATTTGCGCGCCCAGTCGGAATAGGGATGCTGGCGGTCGACCTCCTCGAACTTCTTCGAGGCCGCCTTGATGTCCTTGCTCTGGTTCATGAGGTACAAGCCCTCATTGTAGAGCTTGTCCGGGGGCTGCTCGACGAAGGTGTCGTCCTTCTGGGTGAACTTGTCCCAGAGATCGCCGGTGCCGCAGCCGCCCAGCGGCAGCGCCATCAGCGCAAGGATGCCGGCCAGCCGCAGCCTGGCCGGTGATTTGCGCTTGCGAAGCGTCATACGCTGTTCCGACATGAACTAAGACCTGACGCCTGTGATGCGATTCCTGCGCAACGGCCTCATCATAGCCGCAACGACCGCGACGCCCGTACCGCGCCGGTTGCGCGACTGCGGGCTTGTTCTACCCGAAATTCCTACCTCGACCAACCGGATAGGCAGGCATTTCGCCCGGATTAAGGCGGCCGGCCATGATCCTTACCGATTGTGGTTACTAGGGAAAATACGATCCGAAACGCAGTTTGTTTCGGGCGGACGCCGTTCAGGACACGTCCGGGCTGTAGGCCGGAGCCACGAGGCCGCCGACGATGGCACGGCCGGCTTCCGCGGGAATGCGGCTGCGACGGGGCGCTTCGCCCTCGACCACGCGCCAAGCGGTACGGTCGGCGAGAAGCGCGGTCAGCGCGGCATGGTTGAGCTTGTGGCCGCCCCGCACCGAACGGAAGGCGCCAAGCAGCGGCAGACCGGCCAGCGCCAGATCGCCCATCACATCCAGCACCTTGTGGCGAACGCATTCATCGGCATAGCGCAGCCCTTCGGTATTGAGCAGGCGCTCGTCGTCGAACACCACGGTGTTCTCGAAGGAAGAGCCGAGCGCAAAACCGGCGCTGGAGAGACGGGCGAAGTCGCTCAGGAAGCCGAAGGTGCGAGCGCGGCTGATCTCACGCCGGAAGCGCTCCGGGCTGACCTCAAGCGCGTAGCTCTGCTTGCCGATCACCGGATTTACGAAGTCGATCTCGACTTCGGCGCGGAACCCGCCGGCAAAGGGACGGAACTCGCCGAAGGAGTCGCCGACCGATACCGAAACGGGCTTGGTGACCTGCAGGAAACGGCGGACGGCAGGCTGGTCCACGACACCGGCCTGGTCGATCGCCGCGACAAAGGCCGCGGCGCTGCCATCCATGATCGGAACTTCGGGTCCGTCGATCTCGATAGTGACGTTATCCACGCCCATGCCGCGCAGAGCGGCGAGAACATGCTCGGCGGTGGAAACCAGCGGGCCTTCGCAGTCGCCCAGGACGGTCGCAAATTCGGTGGAAATGACGGATTCGGCGGTCGCCTGGACCTCGCGGTCGGCGCCCTCAAGACCGGTGCGGATAAAAATAAAACCTGCATCGACAGGTGCAGGTCCGATAGTCAGATTGACGGGCAAACCGGAATGGACGCCGACGCCCGCCACGGTGGCTTGCGACTGAAGCGTGGTTTGACGGTTCAATTTCATCCGAAGACTGCCCACTGCCCGACTAACTCAAAGACTGCCGACCCAATCCTCGGGACCGACTCACGCTTCAAGCATCCCCTAGTCGTGAAGAACCTTAGTTGCTGTCCAATAGCGCGCCAACTCACGCTTCTTTACGGATTGTTACCCCATCTCTGCCGTATTCGCGCCAAGGCTTAACCAAATTGCAGCAGCCTTCGACCGGGTTCCGGCGCCGATATTGGAACCGAAAAGGCATAATTTAATATTTAGAAACAGTAGCTTGGGCAGACGCCCGGTACTTCCTTCCGCGCCAAAGCAAAGGCCCCGGCGGATCCCGCCGGGGCCTCCTGCGCAGTCAGATTTGTAACAATCGTCAGTTCGCCTGCCGGCGAAGGAAGGCGGGGATATCAAGATGGTCGTCGCCCTGTGGCGCCGGTGCAACAGGCGCCGGGCGGCCGTGGATGTCCAGACCCTGCGGGGCCGGTCGCTGCTTGGCGTATTCTGATACCGGCTCACTGGAAGCGATCTGCTCAGCGACGGTGCGGGCAGGCCTGCGGTCCGGCAGCGCCGGCATGGCCGGGCCGGAGGCGCGGGCCGCGATCGGCGGCTCATTCTCCTCGTCGCGACGGCCAAGACCGACATTGGCCAGCCGTTGCAGCAGCGAAAGGCGGGACTTCTGCGGATGCTCCTCCTCGTCCTCCCCCTGGGCTTTGCGAATCTCGGCCTGGGCCGGCATCGGCAAGTCTTCGAATTTGGGCATGCGCGGCGCGCGGGTCGGCGGGCGTTCGGCAGCCGGCGGGATGAAATTCTCGGCCGGCGGCGGCTCATGCGATTCGGTGCTGGCGGGTTCCTTGTCCGGGAACAGGGTCGGCTTCTGCGCGATCGGACGGACGGTGACGTCGCCGTAAGTTGCGGGCTGCGCGGACGCCGCCGGCGCTTCGGGGGCGACCGCAGCGGCAATCGCCGCCAGCGCCGCACGCTCGACATTGCTGGTCTGGCGCGGAGCAACCGGGGTCGTGACCGGCGCGGGAGTGGCCGGTGCGGAAACGGCGGATTCCAGCTTCTGGGCGCGCTCGGCAAGGCGCTGGTTGTCGGCGCGCAGGCGCGCGGTGAGATCGGCGAGACGATTCTCCGGCGCAGCCGACGGTGCGGCCTGGGCGGCCGGAGCCGCGGCCGAATTCAGCGAGCGCGCGACCGCGGCCTGCTCGATGCCGGTGGCAACGACGGAGACGCGGATGATGCCGTCGAGCGCTTCGTCGAAAGTGGCGCCGACGATGATGTTGGCGTCCTGATCGACTTCCTCGCGGATGCGGGTCGCAGCCTCGTCGACCTCGAACAGCGTCAGGTCCTTGCCGCCGGTGATGGAGATCAGGAGGCCGCGGGCGCCCTTCATCGAACTGTCGTCGATCAGCGGATTGGCGATGGCGGCTTCCGCAGCGGTCAGCGCGCGCTTCTCGCCGCTCGCTTCACCTGTGCCCATCATCGCCTTGCCCATCTCCCGCATCACCGCTCTCACGTCGGCGAAGTCGAGATTGATCAGGCCTTCCTTGACCATCAGGTCGGTGATGCAGGCGACGCCCGAATAGAGCACCTGGTCGGCCATCGCGAAAGCGTCGGCGAAGGTGGTCTTTTCGTTCGCGACACGGAACAGGTTCTGGTTCGGGATGATCAGCAGCGTATCGACGACCTTGTGCAGTTCGGCGATGCCGGATTCGGCCGTGCGCATGCGGCGCGCGCCCTCGAAGTGGAAGGGTTTCGTCACGACGCCGACGGTGAGGATGCCCATCTCGCGCGCCGTCTTGGCGATCACGGGGGCAGCGCCCGTGCCGGTGCCGCCACCCATGCCCGCGGTCACGAACACCATGTTGGCGCCGGAAAGATGATCGCGGATCTCGTCGATCACCTCCTCCGCCG
The DNA here is from genome assembly GCA_026125985.1 of Bradyrhizobium sp. Classification (GTDB taxonomy): domain Bacteria; phylum Pseudomonadota; class Alphaproteobacteria; order Rhizobiales; family Xanthobacteraceae; genus Bradyrhizobium. The sequence continues at coordinate 302 of JAHCKB010000116.1, read as the reverse complement.
CGGCCGCGCCGACGTCGGGCTGCGAGCCGGCGCCCAGGCCCTGCGTGACCTGCGTGCCCATCTGGATGATGCGCTCCGACTTCGACATCGTCAGCGCCTGCGCGTCGGTGTTGGCGACGACGAAGTCGACGCCCTGCAACCCGGCAGTGATCATGTTGTTGACGGCATTTCCACCCGCGCCGCCGACGCCGAAGACGGTGATCCGCGGTTTCAGCTCGCTGATGTCAGGAGGAGTGATGTTGACTGCCATGGTTGCCTCTCGTAGCTAAACGCGCGTTGGTTCGCCCGGGCCTGCGGCCGCG
>JAHCKB010000115.1 GCA_026125985.1 Bradyrhizobium sp. | reverse complement strand
CAGGACTGCAAAAATTGTCTTACGCATGAGTCTCTCTCCTGATAAGCCGCACCCCTCGCCTGCAGTTACGACGCGCCTTGCGGAAGGTTCCGTGCGCCAGATCACAGTAGCTCGACCCTGAGGCCCCTCCTCGCCGGCGTAACATGTACGCTGATCAAGCAACGAAAGAAGGAGACATGCCCATGAAGGTCAACGCACTCGATCATCTCGTGATCAACGTCACGGATGTGCAGCGATCCGCAAACTGGTACGCCAGCATTCTGGGCATGGAGATCAAGGTGTTCGATCCCGGCCCCGGCAAGACCCAGCGCACATCGCTGGTGTTCGGCAACCAGAAGATCAATGTGCGGCCGCGCGACGCCGACAAGGTAGAATGGTTCACCGCCGACCACGAGACCGCCGGTAGCGACGACCTCTGCTTCCTCACCGCGAGCACGCCGGAGGAGGTGGTGGCGCATCTCAAGGCAAACGGTGTCACGATCGAGGAAGGCCCGGTGGCCAAGCAAGGGGCCCGCGGCACGCTGCGTTCGGTCTATTGCCGGGACCCGGACGGCAGCCTGATCGAGATCTCGTCGTATGAAGATCTGAAATAGCGCGGCTCACGATCCGCGTACTCCGTCGTCATCCCCCAGCGTCGACGTCTCGGCGGTATCGCGGTGACGAAGACCATGGATGGCCAGCCAAAACGGAGAAAAGCGTGACGAGTTGCCCCCTGCCCGATCCGATGGCAGAAAGACCTCTGCCCAGAAGAAGCCAGAGACAACAATCGGCGGTCCAGAAACCGCCCGGGAGGCAGCATGAACCATCCATCGCAAGCGCCGGGCGTCGTCAGCCCCTTCGACGGGCTCGATGTGCCCTGGCTGCTGAAGATGCGCGCCGAAGTACGGCGCGACCACCCTTTCCTGATCTGGACGCCGTTCGATGCGCCCGCACGACGATGGTCCTACGGCGAATTCCATGAGCGCGTCGGCGCGCTTGCGGCGGGGCTTGCGAAGCGCGGTATCCGCCAGGGCGACTATGTGCTGATCCATCTCGACAATTGCATCGAACTGCTGCTGGCATGGTTTGCCTGTGTCGAGATCGGCGCCATTGCGGTGACCACCAACACGCGCTCGGCCGCAGCAGAGATGGAATATTTCGCCGGCCATTGCGGCGCAGTCGCTGCGATCACGCAGCCGGCCTATGCCGAACTGGTGGCGGCGAATTGCAAGAACCTTCGCTGGATGGCGGTGATCTCGCATGATGCGGGCGCAGCACCCAGGCAGGCCCCGCAGCGCGGCGACAGCTTCGAGTCGCTGTTTGCCGACAGCGCCGACCGGCCGCGTCGCGCCACCGACCCCCTCGCGCCTTGCAGCGTGCAATACACGTCCGGCACCACGTCGCGGCCAAAAGCAGTGCTGTGGACGCACGCCAATGCGCTGTGGGGCGCCAAGATCAACGCCGTGCATGAAGACCTGCACCAGGGCGATGTGCATCAGACCTATCTGCCGCTGTTCCACACCAATGCGCTGGCCTATTCCATGCTGGCGACGCTGTGGGTAGGTGCGACCTGCATCATCCAGCCGCGCTTTTCCGCAAGCCGCTTCTGGCCCGTGGCGCTGGAGCATGGCGCGACCTGGACCTCGACCATTCCCTTCTGCATGAAGGCGCTACTCGAGCACGAGATCCCCAAGAACCACAAGTTCCGGCTCTGGGGCACCGCAATCAACGAGCCGCCGCCCTTTGCCGCCTTCGGCATCAAGATGATCGGCTGGTGGGGCATGACCGAGACCATCACCCACGGCATCGTCGGCGAGGTCGACCAGCCCAACACGCCGATGTCGATCGGCCGCGCCGCGCCGGAGTATGCCATCCGCATCACCGACGATGACGGCCGGCCCACGAAGGTAGGCGACACCGGCAATCTTTCCATCAAGGGTATCCCTGGCCTGACGCTGTTCGCCGAATATCTGCACAACGAGAAGGCCACGCGCGAGAGCTTCGACGAGCACGGCTTCTTCCTGACCGGCGACCGCGTCGAACTCCTCGCCAACGGCTTCATCAAGTTCGGCGACCGCGCCAAGGATATGCTGAAGGTCGGCGGCGAGAACGTCGCTGCCTCCGAGATCGAGCAGGTGATCGCTGTCATCCCCGGCGTGCGCGAGACTGCAGTCGTCGCCAAGAAACACCCGATGCTGGATGAGGTGCCGGTCGCATTCATTATCCCGCTGGAGGGCGTGGCGCGGATGCCGGCCGACCTGCACGACAAGGTCATGACCGCCTGCAAGGCAGCGCTTGCCGATTTCAAGCAACCGCGCGAAATCCGTTTCGTGGATGACATGCCGCGCTCCACGCTGGAAAAGGTGGCGAAGGCGGAACTTCGGAAGATGCTGGGGTGATGGCCTGGGCGCAGTCATTCCGGGGCGACGAAGCGCGAAACCGGAATGACTTCATGCGTTACTACCCGATCCCGACCGCTACCGGCCGGAACGCCTGCAACAATTGCTGGTCGATCTTGTCGCCCATCTCTTCCATTATCGTGAAAGCCTTCAGGCGCGTGTAGGGAACGCGGTAGGCGCGGTTCTCCACCAGAGCTGAATAGACGTCGACCACGGTGGTCAGCCGCACGATGTCGGAGATCTCCTTGCCCGTCAGCCCATCGGGATAGCCCGTCCCGTCGAGAAACTCGTGGTGATGCAGCACCACGTCGAGCATTTCCGCGGGGAACCCGCCTTGTGCAGCCAGCGCCTCATAGCCGCGGCGCGGATGCGCACGGACGGTGGCGCGCTCTTCCTCGGTCAAGCCATCGGGCTTGTCGAGGATGGCGAGCGGGATGAAAGCCTTGCCGACGTCGTGTAGCAGCGCAGCGCGGGCGAGCCGGCGCTGATCGTCCTCACGCATGCCCAGATGCTGGGCGAAGGAAACGGCAAAGCCGGTCACGAACAGGCAATGGCGGTAGCTTGCGTGATGGTGACAGCCGACCGTGGTCAACCATTCGCGCAGGGACGAGTGCTTGATCGCCTTCAGAATCTTCGTTTCGGCCTCGACGATATCATCGAATTTCAGGGGCCGACCGGCCGGCAGCTTCTCGAAGATCTTGACCATCACCGCATGCGCCGCCTCGACGCCGCGGTTCAGGCTCTTGCCGCGGTCGGTCGCATCATAGTCGCTGGCATCGGGGAATGCGGCGCGAATTCGTTGCAGAATGCCTTGTGCATCGAATGGCCGCCAGATCGTATCCGTAGCACCCAGGGCCCAGGCCTGCATGGCGCCGTGATGCAGCGCATCCGCCAGAACGAACAGGCGCGGCATTTCGCGATAGGCCTCCCTGCGCAGCTTGTTGCGCACCATCTGCACGCTTTCCGGCGAACGCAGGTTGATGTCGACGACCACGCCGGAGAGCTGCTCGGGCTTGTCCGGAATTTGCGCGGTGGCGACCGTCTCCACCTCGCCGACCGACTGCAGGATGTCGGCCAGTTCGCTGCTTTGATCGCTCCGGTCCGAGGCGAGCAGCAGACGACGTTTCGGCGATTTCGTTTTGGCGGAAGCGGTCATGAACCCCTCGGATAAGGCGCGGCATTGCTGGCCGAAGAATATCCGACGATGCGTTCCTCTTAGCTTAAGGGGCATTGTGAATGCCGACCTGCCGCGATTGCTAAAAGTTTAGCGATCCGCAGCGCATCTCCCTCGCAGGCTCACCTTTTGAACGGTGCCTCCCCCTTCGTGGGGTCCGGAATCGCGGCCGCCTGCGGCTGCACTTGCGCCATCGCGACCGAGATGCCGAACAGACGCCAGCGACCGGCGACGGGCTCATAGAGAACTTCGAAGTTGTGCCGAATGCCTGCTGATCGTTGCGCGTCGCCACAGCTCCAACGCCGATCGCGGTTGAACCGCCGAATCCGGCCTGCGCGCTCGCCCCGACCGCCGTGCCGCCGGCTCCGCTCGCCGTCGCGGAATTGCCAGCGCCACGGAGTTGGATCCGGATGCGTCGGTCAGGTTGCCGACCGCCACTCCGGACATACCGGCCGCCGAGGCGTTGAAGCCGACCGCGATCGCGTGACTTCCAGCAGCCGAGGTGATCAATGGTCCGCCGCCGCTATGGCGCATCGCCATCGGAACTGGGCGCTGCCGCCGCCAGTGCGCGACGCATGCATCCGACCTCTGCTCCGGCGAGCAATCGCCCGGCGTGGGCAAGCTACCCCATTTCCGCATTTCTCGATCCTGACTGGATCGGGCTAAGCTGGCACGACCACAAGAAACGCGAGGAAGCGCCATGCCAAAGCTCGACCGCGACGGGGTAAACATCTACTACGAGGTTCATGGCAGCGGCCCACCGCTGATCCTGACCCATGGCTACTCCTCCACCTCGGCAATGTGGCGGGGCCAGATCGCGGCGCTTTCACGTCATTACAAGCTCGTGCTGTGGGACATGCGTGGTCACGGCCAGTCCGACTACCCCGAGGATCCGGCGTCCTATAGCGAGGCGTTGACGGTCGCCGACATCGCAGCACTGCTCGACGTGGTCGGCGCCGGGAAAGCAATTGTCGGCGGATTGTCGCTCGGCGGCTACATGTCGCTGGCATTCTATCGCAGCCATCCGGAGCGGGTGCGCGCGCTTCTCATCATCGATACCGGCCCGGGCTTCAAGAAAGACGAAGCGCGCGATGCCTGGAACAGGCGCGCGCATGAGACGGCCGACCGTTTCGACCGCGAAGGCCTCGCCGTTCTGAAGTCGCTGAGCGCCGAGCGCGCCAGCGTCACCCATCGCGACGCCAGCGGATTGGCCCGCGCCGCGCGCGGCATGCTGACCCAGCGTGACGCCGGCGTGATGAAGACCCTGCCGACCATCAAAGTGCCGTCGCTGGTCGTGGTCGGCGCCGACGACACGCCGTTCCTGGCGGCCTCCGACTACATGGCGGCAAAGATTCCGGGCGCCGAGAAGGTGGTGATCCCGGCCGCCGGCCATGCCGCCAACATCGATCAGCCCAAGGCGTTCAACGAAGAGGTGCTGGCCTTCCTCGACCGCCTCGATGGCAGGCAACCTGCGAAGGCGGCCTCATGAAACAGTTTCTCGCTGCTTCGCTGCTGCTGGCTACGGCCAACGCTCCGGCTGTCGCGCAAGGGTTGCCGCCGATCGGTGGCCCCTATTCGCCGCCATTCACGGCGACGCTGTCGAACAACATTCCGCTGGCCTATGGCATGAGCGCCGATCAGGCCGCCTTTGCGCTCGGCGTTCCCCTCGTCTACGTTCGCGGCCTCCCGGGCGACGAGACCATGCTTGCTTTTCGCGACTACGGCGGCAGCGGATTGTTTCCCAAGCGCGACCGGCTCTACCTTCAATTCCGCAAAGGCGGACTCGCCGGCTGGAAGGGCGACTGGGGCCATAACTGGATGTGGCAGTAGGCCTCAAGGAGCTGCTTGTCCTCACCCGAACCAACACAAGGATGAATGACCGTGGGAAAAGACATCACCCTCACTGCATCGGATGGTTTCAAGCTCGGCGGCTACCGCGCCGATCCGGCCGGCAGCCCGAAGGGCGCCATCGTCGTGATCCAGGAGATTTTCGGCGTCAATCACCACATCCGCTCGGTCTGCGACCGGCTGGCGGGCGAAGGCTATGTCGCGATCGCGCCTTCGATCTTCGACCGCAGCCAGCCGAATTTCCAGTCGGGCTATTCGCCCGACGAGGTGACCAATGCGCGCAAGTTCATCGCCAACCCCGACTGGCCGGCGATGCTGCGCGATACCCAGGCCGCGATCGACGCGGTGAAGGATGTCGGTGCCGTCGGTATTATCGGTTTCTGCCTGGGCGGCAGCATCGCCTACATGGCCGCTGCAAAACTCTCCGGGCTTTCGGCGGCCGTCGGCTATTACGGCGGCGCCATCGTCCGCTTTGCCGATGACAAGCCCCAAGCGCCGATGCAGTTGCACTTCGGCGAAAAGGATGTCGGCATCCCCCTGACCGACGTCGAGACCATCAAGTCGAAGCGGCCGGATGTCGAGGTCTTCATCTATCCCGGCGCCCAGCACGGTTTTCATTGCGACGAGCGCGCCAGCTACGACAAGGCCAGCGCCGACATTGCCTGGCCGCGCAGCCTTGCGTTCTTCGCCAAGCACATGAAGAAGTGAGGGCGTAGCCGTCAGAACCAGCGCTCGCCGACCAGCACGGTATCGCCGGGGCCGATCGGCGTGCCGGGCGGTGCGACCGTGCGCGAGGTGCCGGCCGCATCCGTATGGGTGATGGTGACGAGATCCTTGCGCGCGCGCGGCGAGAAACCGCCGGCGATGGCGACCGCGCTTTCGGCGGTCATGTTGGGCACATAGGGATACTGGCCGGGGGCCTGGACCTCGCCGAGAATGAAGAAGGGGCGATAGGCCTCGATCTCGACCGCAACGGAGGGTTCGCGGATAAAGCCATTGCGCAATCGCGCGGCGATATCTGCGGCAAGGCCTTGCGGTGTACGCCCGCGCGCCGGCACCGCGCCGATCAGCGGCATCGTGATCGTTCCGCCTGCGCTGATCGAATAGGTATTGGTGAGGCCTTCCTGGCCATAAACCACGACGCGCAGCTTGTCGCCGGCGTCGAGATGATAGGGCGCGTCGTATGGCGCGGGCAGCGGCGTCGGCGCCGCATAGGCGACCGGCATGGCAGGGGACCCGGCATAGGCAATGCTGTCCAGGCTGGACTGGGGGCTGACGGCGACGGACGCAGTCCGGCGCATGCAGCCCGACAGCGCAAGCGCGGTCATGGCGGCGATGATCGACAGACGAAACGCACGCGCAACCCGCACCGGAGCTATCCCCTGAACGAGACGGCCACAGTGTTGCGCCTGCTATGGTTAACAAATGGTTTTGAGGGTTCTTACATGACCTCTCCCCGCAAACAGCGGGGAGAGATGAAGAGAGATCATGCCGCGCTGACGCCGACGCCGATCGGGCAGGACACGCCGGTGCCGCCAAGGCCGCAATAGCCCGCCGGGTTCTTGGCGAGATATTGCTGATGATAGTCCTCGGCGAAGTAAAATGGACCTGCGGGTGCGATCTCGGTGGTGATGCCGCCGAGGCCTTTTGCCGAGAGTGCTTTCTGGTAGGCCGCCTTCGAGGCTTCGGCCGTTTTCTTCTGTCTGTCGCCGAAGGTGTAGATCGCCGAACGATATTGCGTGCCGATGTCGTTGCCCTGGCGCATGCCCTGGGTCGGGTTGTGGTTTTCCCAGAACGTCTTCAGCAGCTTCTCGTAGGCAACCTGCTTCGGATCGTACACCACGAGTACCACCTCGGTGTGCCCGGTACGGCCGGAGCAGACCTCCTCATAGGTGGGGTTCGGCGTATGACCGCCGGCATAGCCGACTGCAGTCGTAAAGATGCTGTCGCCAAGCTCCCAGAATTTGCGTTCGGCGCCCCAGAAACAGCCGAGCCCGAACACGGCCTGCTCGAGGCCTTCGGGAAAGGGTGGCTGCAATGCGCGACCATTGACGAAATGGCGCGTGGCAGTCGGGATCGGTGCGGGACGGCCCGGCAATGCCTCGGACGCGCTCGGCAGCGCGGTCGTCTTGCGCATGAAAAACATGGATCACCTCCAGGCAACACTTTCGGCCGAGGTTCGCACGGCCCGGTCCGCATGACATATATATACGCCTTTACGGAAGACTTGGCAGTGCCGTTACGACGCCGGTTCTCCCCCTCAGTCCCGGGCATAGCCGATCAGCGGCTTTCGCGGCCGGAACAGGATCATCAGGATGATGCCCAGTACGCCCATGACGGCAAAGACCGGCTGATCCAGCACCACCTTGATCACGCTATCCCAGAGCCAGGGCACATGGTCTTCGACCCAGATCCGAAAGGCCTGCTGGCTGGACTGGTGGACGTCGTTCCAGAACTGGCCGAACCGCGTGAAGCGTAGCGTCTGGTCGGCGACCCAGCGGGCCCCGTCATAGACCACGAAGATGAATCCGCCGGCCAACAGCAACAGCCCGATCAGTCGGAAGAAACCGCGGATCATGCATCACCCCGATATTGCAGGCCCCGAACGCCGTCAGCCATTACCGGGGGACCCAGAGAAATTCAACCTGTTCAGCACCTTACCGGGCACCCCGGATTCAGCCCAATGCCGTCCGTCCGGCCCGGAAAGCGTTGACGCTTGCCAGTACGCCCTCTATAAGACCGGCCAATGGCGGCGGGCGCAATCCCGCCGCCGCTGTTCTTTGGGCGGCGCTGCGCCATGTGAGCAAATCTGCTCCGGCCTCCGCGCGCTCCAGGGAGCACCGGAACACATATCAGCGTCGATTGCGAGATTGGAGCGCCGGGGGCGAGCAAGCCCGGCCAGCCGCAGTCGGTCCCTGCCGAAGGATTGTTGAAGAGATGGCCAATACGACTTCCGCCAAGAAGGCGACCCGCAAGATTGCCCGCCGCACCGTCGTCAACAAGGCGCGCCGCACCAAGCTGCGCAGCGCGGTGCGCTCCGTCGAGGAAGCGATCAAGAGCGGCGATCGCGCTGCGGCGGCTACGGCGATGAAGCGTGCCGAGCCGGAACTGATGAAGGCGGCGCAGCACAACATCATCCACCGGAACAACGCGAACCGTAAGGTCTCGCGCCTGACGCATCAGATTGCCAAGCTCGGCAAGTGAGCCGGGATCAAGACTGACAAAAAAAGAAATTCGTCAAAGGCCCGGTTCGCCGGGCCTTTCTTTTTTGTCCGATGCCATACCGGCGATTGCCAGTCGCGACGACGGATGTCACGATAGCGTACGATACAGCTCCGCCCGCGTCCCGTAATTCTACGAGTTCCACGGGATCGTTGTGCGCGTCTTGCGCAAGTGCGAAGACCGCACGCCTCCCGCACCGACATGCGGTGCCACATCGCGGCGCAGCGCGGGTTACCCTCAAAAACAATCGCGAAAAACTTTGTCTCGCTAGTTACTTATCAGCATAGTGCCTGCACCTTTTTTGAAAACTGCCCCGCAAAGCGGCGAACGTGAAAAATTTGCGAAAATTTTTGCAGGTGCTGCCGGATTTGTCACATGCACGAATCTGCACGACTCTTCAAAACCTTGGTTTCGAAATGCGCGCGTGCAGTGTTGCAACACTCGCAAAGAGTCGCGATCTCCGTGACAATCCGCGATTGTCAGAACCGCATCATAGTGTAGTTATTAAATCGCTCGCGGCGTTCAGCGGTTCTTGAGACCAGCGCGGTTTGAGGACCTTGAGCGGACGTGCAAATCGGCGGCGGTGTGCGCGTAGCGACGCTTTCCAAGCGGTGCTGGGTTCGTAACTCATAGCAATATGAGAACGGCTGTTCTGTGTCCAGATTTCCCCGAGCGCAACAAGCGCTCTGATCCCGGGAAATGCGGTGCGGGACCAAGGCAGAGACGAGGGAGCGGCGCCTGCAAGCGGGTTGGGTTGAGGGTCAACCCGAAAGGACTGAGGTACGCGGCGTAGCGGTGCTGGACATTCCGGTGTTCGGCAGCAGCGGACTGAAGTTGAAATCACTGGCGACATGACGACTCGCTGCGAGCTGTCGCGGCGAGAGGGGGAGGCAGCATGCTTTACGGAATCAGCGCGGCATTGAACCAAATGCATTTTCTCGAAGAGTCCGTTTGTGCGAACCCCTCTTTCGATTTCACCCAGTTTCTCGCGCCTGATCCGGACAGATCGCCGAGTACGCACTGACCTCGCGGAACGTTTTTTCTTTCAGTGGATGAATCGAGTCCAGCGGCATTTCCGCCGCACGGCCGGTCTATGCCCGAAAGAAGTCGTTTTCTGCTTGAGGTCACGCCGTGCGGCAGCATGCACGGCGATTTCACAACACCGTATTCCTCTTTGAGAAAAGTTTTCGACAATGACAAACACAGAACAGGATCGCTGGTCGCGGGTGAAGGGCAGGTTGCGGTCGAGCGTCGGCGAGGACGTCTACTCGAGCTGGTTTGCGCGGATGGATCTCGAAGGCGTACAGGATGAAAGCGTTCATCTGTCGGTGCCCACGAGATTCCTGAAGAGCTGGATCCAGGCCCATTATGCCGAGCGAGTGCTGTCGGCATGGCAGGCCGAGCTGCCGGAAGTGCATCGCATCGACCTTACGGTGCGCTCGGCGATGCGAGCGGCGACGCCCGCAAAGGAGCCGATTGCTTCGGCCGAGGCAACGCGCCGTCCCGAACGGACCGACGCGCGTCCGATGCAGGAACTTCGTGCCGTGGCGACGGTCCCGGTCTCCGCCAGCCACGACGCCCTCGGCGGCTCCCCGCTCGATCCGCGGCTGACCTTCGCAAGCTTCGTGGTCGGCCGCTCCAACACGCTGGCGCACGCCGCCGCGCGTCAGGTCGCCGAAGGTCGCCGCGGCGACTCCGTGATGTTCAATCCGCTCTACATCCATGCCGGCGTCGGGCTCGGCAAGACACACCTCCTGCAGGCCGTGACCTGGGCCGGCAATGCGGCGAGCGAGCGCAAGGTGCTGTACCTCACCGCGGAAAAATTCATGTACGGCTTCGTCGCCGCGCTTAAGACCCAGACGGCGCTCGCCTTCAAGGAAGCGCTGCGCGGCATCGATGTGCTCGTGATCGACGACCTGCAATTTTTGCAAGGCAAGTCGACGCAGGCGGAGTTCTGCCACACCCTGAATGCGCTGATCGATGCGGGCCGACAGGTGGTGATCGCGGCCGACCGTCCGCCGTCCGATCTCGAAAGCCTCGACGACCGCGTACGCTCGCGCCTTGCCGGCGGCCTCGTCGTCGAGATGGGCTCGCTCGGCGAGGAATTGCGGCTCGGCATCCTGAGGTCACGCGTTGCCGCGGCCCGCACGCATCATTCGAGCTTCGACGTTCCCGACCAGGTTCTGGACTATCTGGCGCGGACGATCACCCACAACGGCCGCGACCTCGAAGGCGCGATCAACCGCCTGCTGGCGCACTCCAAGCTCAACAACCAGCCGGTGACGCTGGACATGGCCGAGCGCGAAGTGCGCGACCTGATCCGGCCGCAGGAGCCGAAGCGGATCAAGATCGAGGACATCCAGCGCGTCGTGGCACGGCAATATAATGTCAGCCGCTCCGACCTGTTATCCTCGCGGCGTACCGCCAATGTGGTCCGCCCCCGGCAAGTTGCGATGTACCTGGCTAAGACGCTGACGCTGCGCTCGCTGCCGGAAATCGGCCGGCGCTTCGGCGGCCGCGACCACACCACCGTGCTGCATGCGGTGCGCAAGATCGAGGCATTGGTCAACCGTGATACGGCACTGTCCGAAGAGGTCGAATCGCTGAAGCGCCAGTTGCAGGAATGATCCCTTCCGGCCCTCCCCGCCGATCCCGGGAGGGCCGCGTTATCCTGCAAAAATCGGGAAAAAGCGCGTCTTTCGCTTGAACTTGCGGCCCTTCCGCGCCACCTTGCGGTCCCCCCGAGGGTTTGGTCAAATCTGTCGTTGACCTTGCGTTTCGGGTCTTCCTTTGCCGCGGCGCGCCGGCCGGCCGCCCGGCTTTTCCATCTCAGGGATCGGGCGGATATTGCTATGAAGGTTACCGTCGAGCGTGCGCAGCTCCTGAAATCGCTGGGCCACGTGCATCGCGTGGTCGAACGCCGCAACACCATCCCGATCCTCGGCAACGTGCTGGTGCGCGCCGAGAACGCGAAGCTGTCGCTGAAGGCGACCGACCTTGACCTCGAAGTGACGGAAACGCTGGCCGCGGAAGCCGGAACCGGCGGTTCCACCACCGTGCCTGCCCACATGTTCTACGACATCGTGCGCAAGCTGCCCGACGGCTCGCAGATCGTTCTCGAGGGCGACGGCGACCGTTCGGTGCTGGCGATCCGCGCCGGCCGCTCGCGCTTCACGCTGCAGACCCTGCCCGAGAGTGACTTTCCGGATCTTGCGGCAAGCGACATGACGCACTCGTTCACGCTTCCCGCCGCCGACCTCAAGCGGCTGATCGACCGCTCGCAGTTTGCGATCTCGACCGAAGAGACGCGTTACTATCTGAACGGCATCTATCTGCACACGGCCGGCAACGCCAAGGCGCAGACCCTGCGCGGCGTCGCCACCGACGGCCACCGCCTGGCGCAGATCGATCTCGCGCTGCCCAAGGGCGCTTCCGGCATGCCCGGCGTGATCGTGCCCCGCAAGACGGTCGGCGAGGTGCAGCGACTGATCGAGGACACCGAGGCCGAAATCGGCATCGAACTGTCGCAGGGCAAGATCCGCTTCACCATCGGCAATGTGGTGCTGACCTCGAAGCTGATCGACGGCACCTTCCCCGACTACGGTCGGGTCATTCCGCAGAACAACGACAAGGAACTCGTCGTCGACAAGAAGGATTTCGAGGCCGCCGTCGACCGCGTCTCCACCATCTCCAGCGAACGCGGCCGCGCCGTCAAGCTGGCGCTTTCGGCCGGCAAGCTGGTGCTCTCTGTGACCAATCCGGATTCCGGATCGGCCACCGAAGAGCTCGAAGTCGAATACGCTTCCGACCCGCTCGATATCGGCTTCAATTCGCGCTATCTGCTCGACATCGCAGCACAGATCGAGGGCGAAGTGGCGGTGCTGAAGCTCGCCGATCCCGGCTCGCCGACACTGGTGCAGGACCGCGACAACAAGAGCGCGCTCTACGTGCTGATGCCGATGCGGGTGTGATCAGATATACCCTCTCCCCTTGTGGGAGAGGGTGGCGCCGAAGGCGCCGGGTGAGGGGTTCGTGCCGCAAACACCCAGCCATCGCTCGACCGACAAACGCATCCGCGGTTTCGCGAAGAGGATGCGGCGCGAACCTGCTGAAGCTGAAGCGGCGATGTGGAGATTGTTGCGCGATCGCCGTCTCGACCGCGTCAAGTTCCGAAGGCAAGTTCCATTTCGAAGTTTCATCCTCGATTTTGTCTGCTTCGAGAAGCGCATCGTGCTAGAAATCGATGGCAGCCAACAC